>DATGCT010000001.1:0-2225 GCA_035311565.1 Minisyncoccota bacterium
CTTCACCTTCTATGTCATCAGCGATGATAACCATATCCTTTTTACCTCCTTGAGCAACTTTTTCAAGAAGAGGCAGGATATCTTTAATGGCTGATATCTTTTTATCGGTAACTAAAATGGATGGATCATCGAATGAAGCCTCCATTCTATCTTGGTCAGTAATCATGTATGGTGAAAGGTATCCTTTATCAAATTGAAGACCTTCTACTACATCGGATGATAGGCCAAGAGTTTGAGATTCTTCTACGGTTACTACTCCGTCTTGACCAACCTTATCAATTACATCGGCGATTAGCTCCCCTACTTCCTCATCACGAGATGAGATAGTGGCTACTTGAGCAATCTCTTCTTTCGAGTTAATCTTTTTAGAGGTCTTTTTAATGTGGTCTATTACAAGTTCAGTTGCTTGAGTCATTCCATGACGAAGACCAACAGGATCAAGGCCACTAGAAACGTTTTTAATTCCTTCACTGACAAATATTTGAGCAAGGACTGTAGCGGTAGTGGTTCCATCACCAGCTACATCATTAGTTTTTGAAGCTACTTCTTTAACAAGTTCCGCTCCAATATTTTCTATCTTGTCTCCCAGTTCAATTTCTTCTGCGATAGTGACTCCATCAAGGGTGATTGTGGGAGATCCGAAACCTTTATCAAGTACTACTCCTCGGCCTCTAGGGCCCAGGGTTACTTTTACGGCATCGGCTAATTTATCAACACCATTTTTTAGATTTTTTCTTGCTTCTTCACTGAATAATACTCGTTTTCCCATAATTGATTTTTAATTATTTAATTATTCCGATTATGTCGTCTTCTTTCATAATGAGATAGTCTTGACCATCAAGCTTTATCTCATCGACGCCATAACCTTTTTTGAATAAAACTTTATCTCCGACCTTTACAGATAAAGAGATCTTATCTCCTTCTTTGTTAGGAAGCCCTTCTCCAACAGCAACTACTTTGCCTTGGACGGGACCTTCCTTTTCAGCGGTATCCGGGAGAATAATACCGGAATCCGTTTTTTCTTCTTTTTTAACTTCTTCAACTAAAACCCTGTTTCCTAATGGTTTTAGATTCATATTTTTTTATTATTAAACATTATTAGCACTTACGACCTTTTACTGCTAATTATTTCATATAAAAGTATTATGCATAGGATGTTTGGTGTCAAGTATTTTTATCATTTAGAGTTGAAAATTGGTAATAATTGTTGAATGATAAGTATATATGACTGATAAATGGCTCAAAAAATTTAAAAAGGACAGTGTTGTTCAGAAGGCATACAAGTTTGCTAAGGAAGCTCACGAAGGAACGAAGAGAAAAAGCGGTATGCCGTACATTGAACATCCTTTGTCGGTAGCAAAAACCATTGATAAGTGGGAGTTTGATAATGCAACAACGGCCGCTGCTCTCTTGCATGATGTGGTAGAAGACACAGAACATACTGTTGATGATGTAGAAGAAGAATTTGGAGAAGAGATTTCTTTTTTAGTTGACGGAGTTACCAAGTTAAAAAGAATAAAGTATGACCCGGATAAAGAAAGTTCTGATAAAAAACAGTCAGAAAATATGAGAAAGTTGATTGTGGCTACTAGTCAGGATCTTCGAGTAATTTTTATTAAACTCGCTGACCGACTTCATAATATAAAAACATTAGAAAGTTTGGATAAAAAACGCCAGAAAAGAATTGCTGCAGAAACTATTGATATTTATGCAACTCTAGCTTATCGCTTAGGAATGCAGAAACTGAGTGGAAGATTAGAAGATCTAGCTTTTCCTTATCTTTATCCCGAAAAATATAAATGGGTTGTTAATCAAACCGAAGAAAAGTATGAAGAAAGAAAGAAATACGCTAAGAAAGTTAAACCTATCTTAAGAAAAAAGTTAAAAGAAGAAGGGATTAAACCTGTAAAAATTGATGCGAGAGCAAAACGTTATTACAGTCTTTTTCAGAAACTTCAGAGATATGATATGCAGTTTGATAAAATATATGACTTAGTAGCGTTAAGAATAATTGTTGATTCCATAGAAGATTGCTATTCCGCTTTAGGGGTGATTCATAAAAACTGGCTTCCAATGCCGGGAAGAATCAAAGATTATATTGCAATGCCAAAACCTAATGGGTATCGCAGTCTGCACACTACTGTATTTTGTGTTGATGATAAGATTACAGAGATTCAAATAAGAACCCAGAAGATGCATGAAGAGGCGGAGATGGGAGCAGCGGC
>DATGCT010000002.1:0-6989 GCA_035311565.1 Minisyncoccota bacterium
GAGTTTAAAAATGCTTTCGGTGATTTTCTTACAGCTAAAAATATTAACAGAATCGGGGAACCAGCGGATTTGCTGCAAGAGGTAATGAATGATCCTGACTTCAAAGAAGTAAACGAAACTATTAAAAATGAAGGATTAGAAAAAGCAACAGAAAAACTAAAAGCTAAAGCTGCAAAGGAAATTAAGGGTAAGGTAGTTAAAGAAAAAGCTGAGAAGCCAAAGAGTAAAGAGGCAAGGAAAACAGAAGAAACAATTAGTGGTGCTGAGACCCAAAAACAATTAGAGACACAACCTGAAGAAATAATGGAAGCTGAAACGCAGCAGGAAACAACACAAGAAGAGGCGATTCCGGGTGAGGGAGCTATTACTGAACAGACTGATATTGAAACCGCTGAGCTTGAACAGGCTGAAGATAAGCAAGCCTTAGAACCCGGTACAGAAAAAGAGCTTCTAAATAGAATGGACGAGGTAGACAAAGAGCTTGAAAAAGTTGATGTTGATAGTAACCGGGCAAAAGAATTAATAAATGAATATGACAATTTAATACAAAAGTATGAGAACGTTGTTACGGGTGGAGAAGGAATTGAGACCGAAGAAATTATTGAGCCAATAAGTGAAGAAGAAATGCCTGAAGATTTAAGGGAGCTTGAAGATTTAAAATTTGATAAAGAGATGGATTTGCAAAGTTTTGAAAAAGCACCTAAACAAAACAAAGAAGTTATTAACATACTAAAGGATGATATTGAAAAAATTGATAGGAAGATAAATGAAATTTCACCTGAACCGGGGATGTCTTTTGAAAAGTCCGATGTTGAGCCTGAAGGAGTTGAACCTGTTGCTAAGGATGAGGTCAAGGCAGAGACGCAAAAAGAGGAGGAGCCGGAAGTCGACGAAAGCATAATTGCTGAAATCCCAGAAGCAAATCGTTTTCGGGGGCTAACAGAGAGAGAGCAAGAAAGTTTAGGGGTGGAAAAAACCTTACAAAATATATCAAGTGCAAATTACGAAGGAGGTACTTCTGAAAATAAAATTGTTTTCGAGGGCGAGAAATACGTTCCGGCTAATTTTAGTGCAGAATTAAGTGAGCTTGAAAAAGATATAAAGCGAGCTTATTATGGTAAGGAAAGCAGAGAAGAAGCATTACAGGCAATAGAGGAGTTTGGGAAGCGGAAAAGAGCTTTTGAAAACTGGAAAAAAGATTTTCCTAAAGGCCAGGAAAAGTTACAAAGAAAACAAGCTGAAATTGCAAAGGCAGAAGAGGGTGATACTGTTACAGCTATTACTAAAGAAAATGGGGAATGGGTTACAGGTGATTATACATTATCTAAAAAGAATAAAAAGACGTATGGTTTAAAAAACAAAGACGGGGAAGTAAAAAATATTCCTAAAGAACAAATTACCGAAATCAAAAAAGTAAAACCTGATACTATCAAAAAAGAAGAAACTGAACCAATTGTAGGCACAGAAAAACAGCAGCAAGAAAGACAGCGGCAGGAAAAGCCAGAGGAGCCTGTTAAACAGGAAAAACAGCAACAGGAAGAGCCAGAGAAACCGGTTAAACAAGAAAAAGAGATGGCGGGAGAAAAGGAAAAGCAGGAACCAATTGTAGAGAAGGAAGAGGATTTATTTAAAGGAACTGAAGACGAAGATACCCGAACAGAATCTGAGAAAGCTATAGATAGCGAGAAGCAAAAAAGAAAAGAAGAAAAGCTGGAAAAGCAAAAGGAGGGTGATGTAACTAAGGGTACGCCTCTTTTTGATAAAGAAGAGCAAGAAACCAGGGCCACCGTACAAGGTGATGTTTTTAAGCAGACAGAGGAAATCCCTGAAAACTTAAAGCCTAAATCGATGAGTAAACCCGGTGAAGCACATACCGAAAAGGTTAAAGATATTGAGTTTAATCCTGAGAAGTTTCAATATAAAGACCTTGAAGAAGGTGTTGACCCCAGTTTCCTTAATCGAGATTTTAATAAAGAACTTGCAGGAACAATCGATGTTTGGCGTGATGAAAACGGGATACTTAATGTGATTAATGGACACCACAGATTAAAACTTGCAAAGGAAAAAAATATTGAAAATATAAATGTGATAGAGATAGAGGCTAAAGATGCAGCGGAGGCAAGGTTAAAAGGTGCATTGAAAAATATGGCTGAAGATAAAGGAAGCTCTATAGATGCCGCAAAAATTTTTAGGAATAGCGAGGTGCCGCCAGAACAATTACTTGAAGAATATGGGATCTCAGAGAGTGATGCAAAAGTCCGAGAAGGATTGGCCTTGTCTAATCTTTCTGATAATATTTTTAGATTGGTTGTTGATGAAGAGCTACCTGTTTTCAAGGCTACCGTTATTGGAGAAAATACTAACATTGAAGAAGAAAGTAAGCAGAGAAAGGCTTATTATGCTTCTAAAAAATTTAATGCAGATGAGTTAAAAGAATACATTGATGATATGAATCAAGCTCCTGAAAAAGATGCAATTCAGGGCGATATGTTCGGCGGGTTAGAAAAGGAAATAGATGTTGAAAGTAGAATTAAGATTTCAACAGGTATAAGAAAAAGTCTAAGAAGTACTAAAAACAATTTACAAAAAACACTAAAAAATAAAGGAATGCTTGAAGATTATGGGAACAAGGTGAATATAGAGACTACCGGAAAAGGTGCTGAGAGTGTTGAGCAAGTATTGAATCTTTACGACACTGTGAAAAGATCATCAGATATTGTTAAAGACATTATAAATAAATATGCAAAAAAACTATCAAAAGAAGAGCTAAAGAAAACAGATGCAATTAGTGAAGCGGCAAATGAGATAAGTGATAAAATTGACCAAGTGGCTGAAGAAGTTGGATTAGGCCATGCCTTTAATAAACAGAAGCCGTTGGCAACACAGCCGGAAGAAGATATGTTTTTTACAGCTACTGAAATAAAGGAGGCGAGTAAAGAACGTTTAAAGGAAATGTATAATAGCTTAAAGGATGAGCAAGATACTTTTTACTCAGAGCTATATAAGGAATATCCTAATCAAGATGTAGAGGAAAATCAAAGATACAAAACTGAAAAAACTATAAAGGAAATGTATGATGACGTTAAAGAGTTGAATAACTTTAGTGATGAAAAAATATCAGAAATATTAAGCGAGGAGAAGGAGTTATCTCAAGAGGATGAAAATAAGTTAAAAGAATTTATACAGTATATTATTAATTCATTTGAAACTGGCCGTTATACCGATACTGAGTATATGAAATCTATATTGAGTCCTAAGCAAACAGAAGAAGGTGTGTCATCAAAAGATTTAGATGTGGATGAACTAAGGTTTATTTTAAAGTCTACTCTTTCAGACAGTGAGATCGAAAAGGTTAAAACACATAGTATTCCCCAAAAAGATAAAAAATATTTTGATATGCTTAATAAAGCAGAGCTGCAAAAGAAAAGGTTAGAACAATTTGAGAAAGTTGTTGAAAATGTTGGAAGGGCACAAGACCTTGAGCCTGACACGGAAGAAGGTTTTGATTTTAATGATCCGGCTTTTGATAATATGTTGTTTAGTTTAAGATATAATGGTTATGGAAATTATTCTGAGGGTGATGGATTAAAATACAGGGTAGACAATAACTTTTACAAAGGAAGTAAGATAAATGTTCCAAAAAAGTATTTGGTACTTGAAAAGTCGCAAGCATTAGAATCTTTACTTTATAAGGCTGATACAGATTTAGAGCATTTAAATCGTGTTGTGCCTCATTATTTACATAACTTTATTGATATAAAGCTAAGTGATAAACCGATAACAGGGAAACCGGAAGAAGCTGGAAGTATTGGTTATGACCGAGAAAAAGATAAACTTGTTATAACTATAAGCCAGGATGTAACAGCTGAAGATTTAAGCAAAACAATAGCTCACGAAATTGGTGGGCATTTAATGCTTTCAAATCTATACAATCAAGATGAGGATATGAGGGATGAGGCAATAGGAATAGTTAAAGAATATAAAAAGATATATGGGCGAGACAGTCTTAGTGTTCCTATTCAGTACGAAGAGGAAATTAAAGCGGAGCAGGAGAGAGTTACAGAGTATTATGATGAAAAGGCCGGTAGAGTTGCAGCAGCAGAGTATGAAGCTAATGAGATAATGGCAAGGTTAATGGGAAAGTATATTCACGATAAAGAACAAGAGGCAAAGGGAGAAAAAGTAAAGGATGCTACCGATAGTAAGTTTCAAAGATTATATGATAAGTTTGAGGATGTTATAAAAAGATTTTGGGAAAGTCTCAAAAATAAAATTAAAAGTATTATCGATAAAATGGGGCTTGCCGCCAATGATGCAAGCAATATTGAGGAGAGGTTTAATCGTAATTTAGAAACGCATTTAGCAAAAGCATACAGGAAAATGGAGAATGCTGTTAAGGAAAAAGACGCAGGAGAATTTTCATTATTCTTCAAGTGGCAAATGAATCCTAATAGCAGCTCAGAATATGTTAAAAGGACAGCACATAATAAAGAGTCTATGCAGGTGAGAAATGTGGCTTCCCGCTGGTTAAGTGGCGAGGAAATAGAATTTTTACCCCGAATGTATGATAAGCATGATGATAAAAACTATGAGAATATAAGAAGTAGAGCGGCTAAAAACCAATCTTATATGCTTGAAGAAGACTGGGCTGAAGCTATCAGTGAGATGGAAAGAACTAAAATAATATCAAATGTAAGTAATCATGAAGACAGCGTTAATAAATTAAATATGGAGCTGTACAGGTTAGGTGCAAAAGTATTATCGGATAGGTCAAAAATAAAGTATAGTAAATGGCTTATTGAAAAGAAAAATGTAAGGTTTAGGGATGTAAATGTAAATGGTAGGAATGACCCGGTTAAATTTGATAAAAAAGCAAGAAAAACTGTTATAGAAGCAGAAAATAAGATATTGCAATTAGCAAAAGAAGATACATTGCAAAAGCAAAAGCAGCAAAGTAAAGAAGCTGAAAAAGCAAAAAAAATACAGGATGTAAGAGCATACGCTAAAGAATTAATGGAGGCTTATAATTTTAAGCCGGCAGAAAAAAAGGATGTTGAGAATATAATTCTCAAGCAAATCAATAAGGGTAAAGTCAACACAGAAAAACAAATGGAAACCTTGAGGGATAAAGTTACTGGAAGAATTGAGGATATACGTCATCAAAAACTTGTACAGAAATTAAGGGATACTATCAGGCGGGTACCGAGAAATATTGACCCAAAGTATGAACAAAAAATAGATAATTGGATAAATGGTATAACTGAAAAAGGATTGAGTGCTAAAAAACGAAAAAGGCTTGAAAGTCTTAAAGAACAAATTGAAAACAATTTTGTTAAAAAGTATATGATAAAGCCACAGCTATTAAGAGAATTAGAGCGACTTGATGGTAAACCTATAAAGGAGTTGTCTTCTGAAGAAATAGAAGATATGATTACAAATATTAATATTATATTGGAGCAATATGATTTAAGAAATAGAATGCGTGCTGAAAGAATGATGAGAACATTTAAAGAGATGGAAAACAAGGCTGTCTATAATTTAAGAAACAATATGATTTTAAAAGAAAGCCCTATTGATAAACTCCCAGAAACCTTGAGCAAATTTTTTGATAACATTTTGGGATCAGGTGCATTAACAAGAGAGAATATCTGTAAGGGGTTAGATGGTGTAGATTCTGAAGATTTTCAATCTATTTTTGGCAGTACAATTTTCCTGGGTGCCGACGACGCTTTGAATCAAAAAATTACTATATTAGATAACTTTACAGACCAGGCAGAATGGTATGCTAATAAGACTGGGTTTAAAGGCAAAGAGCTGTTGAATGTATCGCCTGTAATGCGTGAAGGCGATCGCAAAAAAATAGGGAGGATGATAGAGAAGGATAAGAAGATACATAATAAGTTTACATTAGAAAGTTATTATGAAAAAAAGAACATATTTAAAAAAAGTATTAAAGTATTAAAAAAAGAGGAGAACCTGCACAGTAAACAGCCTAATCCAGAAGATTATAAAAATCCCAAACCATTATCAAACTTTGAAGAAAATCACGTGCCTGAATCATACAATACGTATGATATAAAATTGACAAAGGCTGAGGTAATGTCTTTGTACAACGGTTCCAAAAACGTAAAAAATATGAGAGCAATTATTAATGAGGGAATTGATATAGGGCACTTAATATATGGCTCAGATAACGATGATAATATCGGCCGTGTAAAGCTAACAGAAAAAGATATTGCTAATATTACAAAAACTTTGGATAATGCTGAGAAAGAATATGCAGATTTTTTCTTTGATTACCTAAATAATGAGAACAAGCAATTAATTAATTCGGTTTCCGAAATTGTAGGAAATAAAAGGTTAGCAATAGAAGAGGATTATTGGCCGATGGAGCGGACACGTATATACAAAGATTATCTTACAAAAGGGATTGATATAGATTTTGACCTCGGAAGTAATGCTTTTGCTAAATCAATAGAAAACAATCCTATGTTTATAGAGAGAAATGAGAGTGCAAGGGGTAGTTATGTTTTGCGTGACATGTTTGAACAAGGTTTTGCGGCTGTAAATTTAGGGTCTGTTTACAATTCTTATGCACAATACTTTAGACTTTCTAAACAATTATTGGCAAGTAGAAAGATTAAGGCAGAACTCAAAAAGAAAAATTTAATGAAATATCATAAACGACTACAAAGCTATGTAAATGGCTTGATGAGTAGTAAACTATCAAATGATGAATTAGAAGGTTCAGTTAAAAAGTTATTACGCAATACAATGGTTTCAATTCTTAGTCAAAATATTTTTGTAATGGGAAATCAGATTGCATCTTATCCATTAGGCTTGATAGAGATGAATGGCTGGATACCTAAACCTGTATTGCCAGGAGAGTTTAAGAAATGGAAGAACTTTGCTATTAAATACAGTCCACAACTAAAATCCCGGATTGAAAGAGGTTTAGTGAATTATGAGGTGGGAGCAAAAACGGGGAG
>DATGCT010000003.1:0-4692 GCA_035311565.1 Minisyncoccota bacterium
ACTTCTTGTGATATTTTTTGAATGTATCTAACCTTTTCTGGGGAAATATCCATCTCAGGAGCAATCTCTTCAGGAAGTGGTTCACGACCAAGTTCCTGCATGAGCTGTCTTTTTTTCTGAGTATACTTAGTAATTGTCTCAACCATATGTACAGGAATTCGAATGGTTCGAGAATAGTCAGCTAAAGCCCTGGTTACTGCCTGACGAATCCACCAAGTGGCATACGTTGAAAATTTAAACCCTTTTGTATAATCAAATTTTTCTACAGCACGAGCTAAACCTATATTACCTTCTTGGATGAGATCGAGAATAGAAAGGTGTGGGCTTCGATTTACATATCTTTTAGCAATAGAAACTACTAATCTAAGATTTGCCTGGACTAACTTTTTACGGGCTTCTTCATCACCACGCTCAATTCTTTTAGCGAGCTCTTTTTCTTCTTTTTTAGTAAGCAGGGCTGTTCTTCCAATTTCTTTTAAGTACATTTGAACTACGTCCGGCATACCTCGACGACTACTTGCTTTTTTTAATTCATCAGCACTTACTTCTTCCCGAGGGTCATACAATAATGGAGAGTGGTGTGAAACTCTTAATCCTTCTTCTTCTAATTTATCAAATACTCTTTCCAGAAAAGTAATATCCTCTTCTATTCTTGGAAAGTAATTTAAAATCTCTGCATCGGTTACAAAACCTCTGTCTTGCCCTTGTTTGATAAGTTTTTTAAGATTCTTTTCAAGTTTTTCTTTTTTGTCTTCACTTAATTTATGTTGCTGGGTAATATGACGTTTAAGCCCCATCTCACTCTTAGCCTCAAAACCACATTTAGTACAGATGTGTTTTTTATTTTTAGATTTTTTCTTTTTTTCTTTAGCTTTCTTTATCTCAGAATCTGAATGAACCCTCATGTGAGCTGGGAGATTATAAAAAAGTTTATTACATACTGGACACCTTTTTCTTCTTTTTTTCTTTTTGTTTTTTTTCTTTTTGGCCATATTTTTATAAGGTTAATTAAATTAACAAAAACCAAAAACCCCGCATGGAGGCGGTTTAAGGTCCTTTTTTATGATTTATAAAATATTTTTTTAATTGTCGTAAACACTTTTTTGACGAAGTTTGTCAATCTTACGAGCAATCTTTTGAAACTTATCTAGAATATCTGTTTTTTTTGAGTCTTTATCATCAAATTTTTTCATCTTTTGTTTCAGATTAAGCTGCTTTCTTTTGAGGTTTTCTATCTCCAAATGTTTTAAAAGATCTTTTATTTCTTTTTCAACCTCATCCTTCTCTATCTTGTCTGTTTCATAGGTTGACTTCATTTCTAAATAACCAGCTTGATCATCAGTAGGTTCTTTAATAAGTTCTTGGTATTTATCAGGAAATAGCTGGATGTTCTTCTTTACTATAGAGAAAAAATCATCGTTAGTAAAGCTTAAAACCAAAAGACGTTGACAGATTAAATCAATTCTCTCTTCTGAAGTTAAATCTTTATTTTCTTCTTTTTTGTCTTTATAAGACCGGGACTCCTCCATATCTTCAAACTCTATCCTAAGAGAAGTTTCCGACACTCCGGAATATTTTGATAACTCTTTCAACCAAGTATCTTGATCAATAGAACTTTGAAGATTTTTTATCTTTTTTAACATTTTCCTTGTAATTTTCTTTTTCTCAACTGCATCTAAATCTTTACCTTCAAAGTTTGCTTTAAAAAGAAGGGTCATAGCTGGTTTAGCATCCTTTATTGATTCTTTTAAGAATTCAGAGTCTTTCTGACAAGCTTCAGCAGGGTCACCATACTTACCTAGGTCAACTGCTTTTACATGGAAATCAAACTTACCTAAAAGATCAATAGCTCTTTCTAAGGCTCTAAGTCCTCCACTATCATTATCAAAGCTGACTAATATTTTATCAGCTAATCTCTTTAAATTAATTAAGTGTTGGGTAGTAAGAGATGTCCCTGAAACAGCAACAACATTTTTAATGCCAGACTGCCAGCTCATCAAAACATCCATCTGACCTTCTACAAGAAAAGCTTCTTTTGAGTCAGCGATATGGGTTTTAGATTTATTAAGCCCATAAAGAAGCTTGGACTTGTTATAAACAGGAGTTTGGGGGGTGTTAACGTACTTAGGAACATCATCAGATTTTTGGTTAAGGATTCTTCCTGAAAACCCTACTGTTTTGTCTAGTCTATTTTGAAGGGGAAACATAATTCGTCCTGCGAAGCGATCTTTATGAAGACCGCTTTTATTCTTAAAGGCAAGACCGGCTTTCACAATGTTATTAATTTTATATCCTTTATCTAAAAGATAGACTACTAGTTTATCTCCTCCAGGAGAGAAACCTAATTTAAACTCTTTTATTGTATCTCCAGTCAAGCCTCTTTTTTTAAGATACTGCAAAGCTTTTTTATTCTTAACAAGTCTTTTGAAATAAAACTTTTCTGCTTCTTTATTTATCTTATACAACTTATCAAGTTTTTTCTTCTCTCGGCCACCTGTCTTACTTAAGGTTACCCCTGTTTTTTCAGCTAAGAATTGTAAGGCTTCAGAAAAATCATAGTTTTCATACAGCATGACAAATTTAATTACATCGCCACCCTCCCCACAACCAAAACAGTGCCAACTTTGACGTTCTGGGGAAACAATAAAAGAGGCATCGGTCTCTTTATGAAAAGGACACAAACCTTTAAAGTTTTTCCCTGTCTTATTTAAATCTACATATGATTTAATAAAATCTACAATATCAATCTTATCTTTAATTTTTTCAGTATCTTTCATTATTTATAGTTTACTGCTCAAGAAAAACTAAATCAACAAAGTAATAAAAAAGAGGCGCTTAAAACGCCTCTTTGTTTAAAACTTTTATACAAAGAATTAATCTCCAACTAATTCCCGAGCAACGTTATCCGGCACAATATCATAATGAGCAAATTCCATGTTGAACGAACCTCTCCCCTGAGTCATTGAACGCAGTTGGGTAGAATACCCAAAAAGTTCAGAAAGAGGCACTAAGGCATTAATCTCTCTAACCTTATCTCTTTCTTCCATTGATTGTATCTGACCCCTCTTAGAATTTAGATCTCCAGTTACATCCCCAAGGTATTTATCAGGAGCGATAATTTGAATTTTCATGATAGGTTCAAGCAAGGCAAGACCGGCTTTTTTAGCAGCATCTTGAAAAGCCATTGAACCAGCAACTTTGAAAGCATTATCAGATGAATCAACCTCATGAAAAGAACCATCGTACAAGGTAACTTTAAAATCAGTTATTGGGTACCCGGCATAGATTCCCTTGCTCATAGCTTCTTTGATTCCTTTTTCAACAGCCGGGATAAACTCTTGAGGAATGGCTCCTCCTTTTATTTCATCGACAAACTCAAAACCTTCACCTCTATCAAGTTTTTCTAATTTAATAAGAACGTGTCCATACTGACCACGACCACCAGACTGACGAATATACTTTCCTTCAGCTTCAGCGGAACCTTTGATAGTTTCTCGATAAGCTACCTGAGGGCGACCCATTTCAGTTTCTACACCAAATTCTCTTTTAAGACGACTGACAATAACTTCAAGATGTAACTCTCCCATTCCGGCAATAATTGTTTCACCAGTGTCAGAATCTGCACTAACTTGAAAAGTTGGGTCTTCATCTCCTAATTTTCTAAGAGCAACACCCATTTTTTCTTGATCTGCTTTTGTTTTAGGTTCAATGCGAACAGAAATAACAGGATCAGGGAATGATATATTCTCAAGAATAATTGGGTGATCAGGATTACATAAAGTATCACCGGTAGTGGTGCCTTTTAAGCCAACAATGGCTCCGAGGTCGCCAGCGTATATTTCATCCACCTCTTCTCTATGATTGGCATGCATTCTTAAAATTCTTCCAATTCTTTCCTTCTTATCCTCTCCAGGGTTTAAAAGGTAACTACCTTTTTTGATGGTTCCGGAGTATAACCGGAAATAAGTTAGGTTACCAACATAAGGGTCGGAGGCAAGTTTAAAAGCAAGAGCGGCAACTGGTTCATCATCTTTTGGATGTCTCTCTTCTTCTTCATGGTCAAGATTAATTCCTTTTATAGGAGGAAGATCTGTAGGTGCTGGTAGATAATCAATGATTGCGTCAAGCAATGGTTGAACCCCTTTGTTTTTCAAAGCACTACCACACATAACAGGGATAACATCAATATTAATTACAGCTTTACGTAAAGTTTCTCTTAGTTCTTGAATAGTAATTTCTTCCTCTTCCAAATATTTTTCAAGAAGTTCTTCATTAGACTCAGCTACTTTTTCAATTAACTCTTTTCGAGCTTCTTTTACTTCTTCTTTTTTATTTTCAGGAATATCAATTTCTTTCATTTTTTCACCATGATCACCTTCAAACTTATAAGCTTTGTTAGTAACCAAATCTATTACTCCCTCAAAATCACTTTCAGCACCAATTGGTAACTGAATAGGGATTGCATCTGAGGTTAACCTTTCTTTTATCGATTGAAAACTTTTTAAGAAATTAGCTCCCGTTCTATCCATCTTGTTAATAAAACAAATTCTTGGAACGTTATAATCATCAGCGTAATGCCAGTTTGTTTCTGATTGAGGTTCTACTCCTGCAACTCCATCAAATATAGCAACAGCTCCGTCTAAGACACGGAGAGAACGTTGAACCTCAACAGTGAAATCAATATGGCCTGGA
>DATGCT010000004.1:0-2736 GCA_035311565.1 Minisyncoccota bacterium
AGGTTTCATCTTCCTCACCTCCTTTCGGTTATTAAGTTATTAAATAACACCAAGTTCTATCTTTATTATATAAATTAAATATTTTCATTGTCAATACTTCTTGCTTCTTTACCTTTTTAAAACTAAAATCTTAACACAATGAACTTTGAAGAAAGATTAAAAGAAATTAATAAATTAAACCTTCCTTCTGATTCATACGCTATATTCGGTAGCGGCCCGATGGCTATACGAGAAATAAGGGAAGCAAGAGATATAGATATCTTTGTAACCAATAAAGCATATGATAGATTAGCAAAAAAATTCCCTGAGAAAGAAGCAGGATATATAGAACTAGATGGTGTAGAAATATACTCTTTAGATAACTCTTTGTTTGAAAACCCTAAAAAAGTTTTAGAAAGGTCTGAAAACATCAAAGGTTATAAATTTGTAACTCTTGAAGACCTAGTTCACTGGAAAAAAGAGTATGGTAGAGAAAAAGATTTAAAAGATGTAGAATTAATAAATAACTATTTAAATAAATAATCATGAAAAAAGGCCACATATTTATATTATTCCTAATTGTCTTTATAACTCCGCTTATCATCCTTACCGCTGATAAATCCAATGATAACCCCAAGGATCCTAACTTTTCTGAGGAGGTTTCAGATCCATTACCGGATTTTGGGAACGAGAGTTTAGAAAAAGCTATTACATATCATTTATTAACTCAAAAAGATTTTAGTTGGCAGACATCTCCGGGAAGCAAAAACTTTTGTGTCATCAAAAACCTTGACCCTGAAAAGGAGCTCTTTCCTTTATACGTCTGGGCTCGTTGCAGTGAGTACATAATAAGAGATGGACGCCTTAAAGAATTAAGCGGTTCTTCAATCCCCGTTAAGATAGATTATCCTAACGAGTTATCTTACTATGATATAGATAAATTCTCTCATGAAATACCAAGAGATGGTTCAGATTACTCCAAAGACATAAAAGAGATTTTTTCAGATAATGCTCAAGAATCAATATCGAGCATCCAACAAAGAATAGCTGATATAAACAATGAGTTAGAACTCAAAGCTTTGAAGTGGTTTAGTGCTGATAATGTAGTAGGAGCTGATAATCTTTGGGAAAAAGCTAAGCTCCACCTTAAAAACTGCAACGTAGAAGAAGTATTTCAAGCTCACAGTCAAAGAGTGGTTCTACACCTTAAAAATGGAGAAGAGATGGAGGCTTTCGAGCCTCAAATTGATGATATAATAGAGGTAGCTCAAAATCCTAAAATTATTGAAAAATGTGGTCGAATAACTATTGCTACAGAATAATAAATATTAAATAAAAATTATGCTTTCTAAATACTCAACAGCAGGTAAAATAGTCTTTTTTGTAATATTAATCGCAGTTTTTGCTGCCTTTCTTTTGTTGTTTAACAATACCCCTGTCTCACCTCAAGCTAATGATACAGAAGCAACGGAAGAAGGAATAAACAAGATTGTTGAAGCTAATAATAAATTTGCTCTAGATATATACTCCCAAATTAACACAGAAGGTAAGAATATATTTTTCTCACCATATAGTATCTCCACCGCCCTCTCTATGACATATGAGGGAGCCCGTGGTAATACCGCTCAGGAAATGTCTGATACGTTATATATCCCAGCGGAAGATGAGGTTCGTCGCCCGGCAGTGGCCGCAGTATACAATCATCTAAATAAAGAGGAGGCGTTATACAAACTCCATACTGCTAATGCTATCTGGCCTCAAAAAGATTACAATATTCTAGAAGAGTATAAAGGTATAGTAAAAGATTATTATGTTGGGAAAGCTACCAACCTTGACTTTAAAAACCAAACAGAGCAGTCAAGACAAACTATAAACAGCTGGGTAGAAGACAAGACTAACAATAAGATTAAGAACCTTTTTGCTAAAGGTTCCTTAACCTCAGCTACCCGTCTTGTTTTAACAAACGCTATCTACTTCAAAGGAGACTGGGCACAGCAGTTTGATAAAAAGAATACCAAAGAAGAATCCTTTACTGTAAGTGAAGGTAACACAGTTGAGATTCCAATGATGAGCCAAACCGGTGATGAGGCCGAGTTTGATTATACAGAAACTAAGAATCTTCAGGTATTAGAACTACCTTACGAGGAAGAAGAGTTATCAATGACTATCTTTCTTCCCAAGGAAAATAACCTCAGTTATCTAGAAGAAAACCTGAACTTAGAAAATATTAAAGAATGGAAAGATAACTTAAGAGAGAGAAGGGTAGATGTGTACCTTCCTAAATTCACTCTTAACACAAAATATAACCTTAACGATAACTTAAAGAAACTAGGTATGCCTTCTGCTTTTTCAGCTAACGCTGACTTTTCTGGCATGACCGGTTCCAAGGATCTGTTTATCAGCCTTGTTGTTCACCAAGCATTTGTCGATGTTAATGAAGAAGGCACAGAGGCTGCCGCTGCCACCGGAGTTGTAATGAAAGAAACAGCTGCTCCAATAAACATCCCTGTCTTTAAGGCTGATCATCCTTTTATCTTCATGATCCAAGACGCCAAAAACCAAGAGATTCTTTTTATGGGTAAGATTGTTAACCCTGCTTCTGAGCAGTAAATAACTCAACCTCAAATATCAGACGTCTGATGTCCGAATAATTGACAGGATGGATAAAAATTATATATTAAAAACAGCTAATTTAATAATTAAACAAAGGAGGAGATTATGTTTGAATTTATTGCTTCTTTTTTGAGTCCTATTTTG
>DATGCT010000005.1:0-7727 GCA_035311565.1 Minisyncoccota bacterium
AAAGCCGCTAAAGGCACAGTTAAGTACCTTGAATACCTGTTAAACTTAGCCTTTCCTTCAGGACCCTCTTCATAGTAAGCTTTCTTCAATTGAGGAAAGATAATAGTCAAAAGCTGCATAATAATCACCGAAGTAATGTAAGGCCCAACTCCAAGCATAACTACTGATAACTTAGAAAGACCTCCTCCTGAGAACACGTCTAAAAAGCTAAAGAATTTATTAGAAGCAAAAAACTCCTGAAGTCTTGTTGGATCAACCCCAGGAATTGGTATAGCAGCTAATAATCTAAAAACACCAAGTAAGCCTAATATAGAAAGAAGTTTCTTTCTTAAATCAGGAATCTTAAATATTTGAATAAGTTTCTTCATAACACAAAATTATTTTTTACTTTCTACTACTTCTCCCCCCGCCTTCTCAATCTTTTTCTTAGCGCTTTGAGAAACAGGTACTCCTTTTATAATAAACTTTTTATCCAGCTTTCCATCTCCTAATATCTTCACTGGATCACTCATATTTTTAATTACCCCCGCTTCTATAAAGCTTTCTTTGGTAATCTCCTCACTGTCAAACATATTTTCTAAATCACTAACATTCAAAACTTTGGTATCCTTTTTATGAGAGTTAAACTTAACTCCTCTCAATTTAGGAAACTTTTGAACAATTCTTTTCATCTTAGAAGGAATGCTGTGACCAGCTCTTGCTTTTTGTCCCTTTATACCTCTTCCGGAATATGTTCCTCGCTTCCCTCCTCGACCAACTCTTTTCTTTTTCTTCTTATTTTTTCCTTTTTTTAAATCGTGAAGTTGCATATTTATTTCTTTTTATCTTTTTTATCATCTAAAAGATGCTCAAATCTTCTTAAGGCTTCTACGGTAACTCTTGCATTGTTCAACTTATTATTAGTCCCTCCTAAAAGCTTAGCGGAGATATCTTTAACACCTGCTAAATCCAAAACTACCCTGGCCGCTCCTCCTGCAATCAAACCATGACCTTCCGGGACAGGTTTCAATCTTATCTCTGCTGCTCCCTTCTTTACATCAACATCATAAGGGACGGTGCGATTATCTTTCAAAGGCACCTTAATCATCTGCTTCTTAGCTCTATTTTTAGCCTTTCTAATAGAATCAGCTACATCTGTTCCTTTACCAATAGCTACCCCTACCTTACCTTTTCTGTTACCAACTACCACGGTAGCTCTAAAACTCATTCGTTTACCTCCCGACACGACTCGGGTAACTCTCCTAATCTCTAACACATCATCATCAAATTCTTTATCCTTTCCTTTTTTCTTCTTTTTATTTTTTGATTTCTTTTTTGCCATATTTTTTAAAATTTTAATCCACCTTCTCTAGCCTTTTCTGCTAACTCTTTAACTCTACCGTGATAATCATAGCTGCCTTTATCAAAAATAATCTTCTCAATATCATTCTTCTTAGCTTTCTTAGCTATCAACTTCCCTACCTTACCAGCTTCTTCCAACTTTGTACTTCCTTTAACATCAAAAGAAGAGGCAGAAACGACCGTCTCTCCTTCTTGATCATTAATAAGCTGAGCATATATATGACGGTTGCTTCGAAAAACAGACAACCGCGGACGTTCTGCTGTACCAGGACCAATCTTAGCCCTGGCTCTTTTTGCTCTCCTTTTTCTTTTTTTAATTAATTGCTTACGGTTCATAAATTATTTTTTTAAACGGCTCCTTCACCTGTAACAGCCTTTTTACCAGCCTTTCTTCTCACAACCTCATCTTTATATCTAAAACCTTTACCTTTATAAGGTTCAACTGGTCGATAACTTCTTATCTCAGCCGCTACCTCACCTACCTTCTGCTTATCATATCCTCTTACTGTCAACTTATTCTTACTTTCTAACTCAAACTCAATCCCTTCCGGTTTTTTATAAATAATAGGGTGAGAGAAACCCAACTCAAGCTTTAAATCTTTACCCTGCTCATTCATTCTATATCCCACTCCTTCTAAAAGCAGAGTTTTTTCAAAACCCTCCTCAAGACCTTTAACAGCATTAGCAATCAAAGCTCTAAGAGTCCCCCAGTTACTTCTTGTCTGCTTTTCATCATTTTGTTTCTTCACTAAAACTTCATCGTCTTTAATCTCTACCTCCACAAAAGGTAAGATTGATATTTCCAACTTATCCTTTTTATCAGAAATAGAAACCACCCCGTCATCTACTTTGACGTTTATATCCTCTGGTATTTTAATTGGTGATTTTCCTATTCTACTCATAAATTTAATTTACCAAATTTTAAATAAAATCTGTCCTCCAATTTTTTTCTTTCTTGCCTCAGAACCACTCATTATCCCTTGAGAAGTAGACACAACCAACAAACCATGGCCTCCTTTTACAGGTTTAAGCTCATCACATCCTTTATATATTCTACGAGACGGCTTACTCAAAAACTTAAATCCTCTAATAGGGTGACTGGAATTCAAAACAATCTTAATCACCTTCTTAGGTTTTCTCCCCTTCACCTCTACTTTTTTAAAAAAACCTTTTCTTTCTAAAACCTCCGCCACAAATCTATCCATCTTGGTATAAGGTGCTTTCAAAAAACTTTTACCAGCATCCTGGGCATTTTTAATTCTTGTAATAAAATCTGTGTACATCTTTAAATAATTTAACTTGATTTCTTTACTCCTGGAATCTCCCCTTTATTCGCCAACTCCCTAAAACAAATCCTGCATAAACCAAAATCTCTCATATAACCTCTTGAACGACCACACCTAAAACAACGGCGAACTTTCCGCGTTGAATATTTAGGTTCTTTTTTTGATTTTTCAACAAGTGATTTTCTAGCCATAATGTTTTAATAAAATTAAAGACCCGGATCTTTAAGGCCGAGCGTTTCTTAGTTTAGTAAAGTAACGGCCTTAAGTCAACAAAAATTTAAATCTAATAATTCATTTATTCATCTGTTGATTTATCTTTTTTCAACGGCACTCCAATATCTCTATAAATATCAACTGCCTTTTCTCGGTCTTTCTCAAAAGGCACTATGTTAACCTGCAAACCAAAATCAATCTTTGATTTATCCATATTTATCTCAGGAAACACAGACTGGTCTTCAAAACCAATATTAAGATTACCATTCTGATCAATATTATTTAAACCAATACCTTTAAAATCCCGTAATCTTGGCATTGCTACATTGTTCAATTTCATAAGAAAATCAATCATTCTTTTTCCTCGTAAAGTTACTTTCAAGCCAACAACATCCCCTTGCCTGACATCAAAACCAGCAATTGATTTTTTAGCTCTTCGAAGAGAAGGTTTCTGACCCGTAATTAAGGATATTTCTTCAGTAATATCAGGTAATAATTTATCTTTAAAGTGTGCCTTATCAGATAACTTACCTACCCCTGTATTCACTACAATCTTTTCAATATTATTTTTAATTTTTTCTTTTTTTTCATCCATTTTAAATATATTTTAGAAACTAATCTATTGGACTATCACACTTCTTACAGTACCTTACCACATCTTTTCCTTTTCTCTTTTTACTAATCCTTGTTGTCTTTGAACAAGCCGGGCAAATAACTGAGACATTAGATTCATCAATCGGCCTAGGAACATCTACAATCTCTCCCTTTTCACCCTCTTTCTTAGGCCGAACATGTTTTTTGTATAAATTAATGCCTTCCACAACAACTCTACCTTCATCAGGAAAAACCTTTAAGACCTTGCCTGTCTTATCTTTATCCTTTCCCGCTAATATTTTTACTTTATCTTCTTTTTTAATATTTCCCATATTTTTATATTCTTATACAATATCCTCCGCCATCGAAACAATGGTCGGATGTGTTTCTTTAAGCTCCCTTGGAATAGGACCAAATATTCTAGTAGCTCGAGGTTCCCCTTTCTCATTAACTATTACTGCTGCATTCTCATCAAACCTAACATATGATCCATCTTTTCGCCTATATTCTTTCTTCTGCCTTACTATTACTGCCTTAACCTTTTCATTTTTCTTTACCTCCTTTCTTGGTTCTGCTTTCAAAACTGAGGCTACAATAGTGTCTCCTAACCTAGCATAACGTTTCCCCGTACTTCCTAAAACTCGAAAACACCGGATTTTCTTAGCCCCGCTGTTATCTGCTACTTTTAATATTGTTTGTTCCTGTATCATAATTACTTTTTACTTGCTTCTTTTACAAGACCCACTATCCTCCATCTCTTTTCTTTAGAGATAGGTTTGGTCTCTTCTATAACAACTTCATCGCCTTTCTTATACTCATTATTTTCATCATGAGCTTTATACCTTTTAGTAACATTAAAATACTTAAGGTATCTCTTATGTTTCTTTAAACGATCCACCTCTACAATCCTAGTTTTATCCATTTTATCTGATACAATTTTTCCTTTTATTCTACGCATTTTTTTTATCTTGGTTAATAATTGTCAAAATTTGGGCTATATCTTTTTTCAACTTTTTAACATCCTTAACATTCTGAATCTTGCCTGTTGAAAAATCAAACTCCAACTCGTTCAACTTCTCTCTTTTTTCTTTAAGAGTTTTTTTAAGATCAGCTAACGGTTTTTTTCTAAACTCTTTTAAATCTTGTTTTTTCATGTTTAAAATAATTGTTCAGATTTTTTAAGAATCTTAACCTTTATAGGTAACTTATGCCCTGCCAAACGCAAAGCTTCTGCTGCCTGATCATCTTCTATTCCTCCAATCTCAAACAATATCTGACCTGGCTTCACGGGAGCTACATATCTGTCTACTTCTCCTTTTCCTTTACCCATTCTAATCTCCGGTGGAAAACTAGTTACCGGCTTATCCGGAAAAATACGAATCCAAACCTTCCCCTCTCTGTGAAGCTTATGGTTGATAGCTTTTCTACAAGCCTCAATCTGGTTAGCAGTAATCCAGGCTCCTGAACGAGCTTGCAAACCAATGCTGCCAAAATCAATATTGGTCCCTCTGGTGGCTTTCTTTCTATTCCTGGAACGTCCTTTCTGCTGTTTTCTATATTTTTGTCTTCTAGGCTGTAACATGATTATTTTTTATCTTCATCTTCTTCTTCAAATATCTCACCTTTGTATAACCAAACCTTAACCCCAATTGACCCGAAAGTTGTATTCGCTTCAGATTCCCCAAAATCAATATCTGCTCTAAGACTCTGTAAAGGCATGTTGCCATCATCCATCCATTCCGTCCTTGCGAACTCTGACCCATTCAAACGACCAGAAACCTGCATCCTAACCCCTTCTACATTTCTATTTTGCTGAATCTGCCTCATCTGTCTCTTCATGACCACCCTAAAAGGAATTCTTCTTTCCAAATCAGAAGCTATTTGATCTGCAATTACCTGACCCGAAATATCGTACCTACCCATTTCTACAACATTTAAATGAAGACCATACTTTAAACTAATACCCTTTTCTTTTCTTAATTTCTTCATTTTTTTATCCAAAGCCTTCTTCAGTCTCTCAATTCCTTTACCTCCTCTTCCAATAATTAAACCTGGTTTATTAGATTTTATATTTACCCTTATATCTTCCTGAGTTCTCTCAATATCAATTGAGTCAATTCCTACATTTTTCATCTCATTATTAATAGTCTCTCTAATAATTGTATCTTCTTGCAAGTAAAACTTACCCTGGCGTTTAAAGTAAAACCATTTACTTGACCATGGCTTGTTTATTCCTAACCTTTGTGAATCTGGATTTATTTTACGGCTCATATTTATATCTTACTTATGTATAACAATTATATTTTTATTTTACAAACTTCTACACTGACTTTCTTCTAAACATCTTCTTTAATGGACCTTTTCTTTCTTTTGGTTTTTCTGCTTCTTTCTCAGGATGAACCTCTGGTCTATCTTTCTGATCATGTTTTTCTCCATAATCTTTATCCTTCACCTTTCCTTCTTTCTCCGGAATAATATACTTATCATTTACCATGTCTTCCTTTTCTTCTAATACGATATTTATATGGCTCATCTTCTTATGAATCTCGTTAATCGCTCCAAAAGCCCTTTCTCTCCATCTTTTCAAAGTTGGTGCCTCATCTACTCTAATTTCTTCGATAAATAATTTATGAGGATTCATATCTTGATTATTCTCAGCATTAGCTATTGCAGAGCGAAGAAGCTTCAAAATATTCTCGCTCGGCCTTCGAGGACTCATCAATAACTGGGCTTCTGCCTCAGAAACAGCCATTCCTCGAATAACATCAGCAACTTTCCTCACCTTCTTAGGTGATATACGAAGATAACTTAATTTTGCTTTTGCTTGTTTTTTATCCTTCATAATTAATTTTATAATATTCCACCTTGACTTTTATCCAACTCACGCTGCATTCTTCCTCCATGTTTAATAAACTTACGAGTTTTAGAAAACTCACCCAATCTATGACCAATCATTTCCTCAGTAACCTTAACCTCAACAAAATCTTTTCCATTGTATACCCCAAAAGTGTACCCGACCATATCAGGGGATATCTCAGAATCTCTAGCCCATGTCTTAATAACCCCGTCCTCTGGTTTTTGACGAGAAATCTTTTTTATAATATTTGGATCAACGTATGGTCCTTTTTTAAGCGAACGTGACATAATTTATATTAATTAAAATTATTTTTTCTTTTTTTTCTTTTTCTTTCTTCTCTGAATTATATACTTATCTGACTTTTTATTCTTCTTCCTGGTTTTACGACCACCAGTAATATTACCCCATTTATCCTTAGGATACTTAGTTCCTCGAGGTTGTCTTCCTTCACCACCACCATACTTATGATCATGAGCCCCCATGGCATAAGCGCGAACTTTTGGACGACGACCTCGCCATCGACTCTGCCCGGCTTTCCTTAACTTCTTAGAACCATGTTCCGGGTTAGAAACCTGACCAATAGAAGCATAACAATCCCATCTTATCTTTCTAATCTCAGTAGAAGGCATCTTCAAGTGAGTATATCCTTCCTCATTTCCTAATACCTGCAACCCTGTACCTGCAGAACGTCCGATCTGACCTCCTCTCCCTGGCTTCATCTCAACATTATGAACTAAAGTTCCAATAGGTATTCTTTTTAATAAGGTTCTATTTCCTTTTTCAATAGGCGCCTCATCAGAAGTCACTACCTTATCTCCTACCTCAAGACCATCCGGAGCAAGTATATATCTTTTTTCTCCATCTTCATAACTTAACAAAGCAATATCTGCAGTTCTGTTAGGATCATAATCAATAGATTCTACCTTAGCAGGAATATCATGCTTGTCTTGTACAAAATCTACCTGACGATATTTCCTCTTGTGACCTCCTCCTCTCCAACGAACAGTCATTCTCCCTTGGGAGTTTCTTGCCCCAGTTGATTTCTTACCTTTTTTAAATTGTTTTTGAGAATTACTCATATTAAATTATTTTATACTGGAAAAATATTAATACTATCACCTTCCTTTAAGGTAACAATTGCTTTTTTAACAATCTTAGTTCTTCCTTCTCTCCCTCTAAAACTACTAGGCCTAACTAACTGCCTCAATACGTTTACTTTCTCAACAGATACATCATAACGTTGTTCTATCTCTTTTTTAACCTCACTCTTATTCCCTTCATTATCTATGATAAAGACATACTTCCCTTCTTCATTCATATCTCTTGCTTTCTCAGTAATCCAAGGCTTCTTAATAACTGATTTACCTGAAAAACCACCAGGAGCAGAAACCTGCTTCTTCTTTTCTTTTTTCTTCTTTTTATCCCCTTTCTTCTTT
>DATGCT010000006.1:0-24777 GCA_035311565.1 Minisyncoccota bacterium
TTTCACTCTTCCAGCCCGGGGTTGGAACTGGGGTGAGCTTCATTACTATAACGCTATTGATATTGCTGCTGACTGTGGCAAGCCTGTATATGCTGCCGCAGAAGGTTTAGTAATAGAAGAATCTGATGATAATCGTTGGAACGAAGGTTACGGCAACTACCTTTTTATAGAACATCCTAACGGTACCAAAACAAAGTATGCTCACACATTAGAAAACCTAGTCTCTGAAGGAGAGTATGTTTTGCAAGGAGAAGAAATAGCTTCGATAGGTAATACAGGCAACACGGATGGACCAACCGGCTGCCACCTTCATTTTGAAGTTTACGGAGCTCGAAATCCATTTGCTGTAAAATAGATTTAATTCTAAACATATAAAAATAAAAACCAGCTGAGACAGCTGGTTTATTTTATATAATTGGTGGAGCTGGCAGGACTTTAACCTGCACCCCTTGCCTGAAAAAGCAAGTATTCTTTCAATCAGGGTTCCTTTACATTATACAAACTTCTACATTTGTATAACCGGGAACGGCCGACCACTTGAACTACAGCTCCTTGTTTTTAATGTACACCTAATTTTTAAGGTCCAGTCTTCCAAGATAAAAACCCGCATAGTACGGGTTTCTTTATACATCCTTCTTAAAAAGAAAAAGCGGCCGATGGGTTTATGAAGAATGTACTAATTACTATTCTATTGATCTAAGATAATTTGTCAAATAATTTATCAACAGATAAAAAATAACCGGTTTAAAACCGGTTATTAACCATTACTTACTCTTTTTACAGTTTTTACATAACCTTGATGAAGGGCTAGCTTCTAAAACCTTTTCTTCTATTTCTTTTTCACACTCTTCACATATTCCGTATGTTCCTTCTTTTATCTTTTCTAAAGCTTTATTTATATCATCCAGGCTCTCTTCCAGACTCATCTTTACATCAATGTAGTTAGCGAACTCTTCGCTTTCGTCTGTCTCTTCGTCTCCGGAATCAACATCATCTCCAAAATCAAGACCTTCTTTAAGATTTTTCAACTCTTCCTGGATTTGTTTTTTCTCGTTCAATAAATCTTTTTTATACTCCTCTATTTTTTCTTTTGATAATGGCATATTTTTATTTATGTTATTCCTCTATAAATTTTATCACATCTAACAAGTCCGGCAAGTATATTTCTTGCGCTTTATTTAATAACTTCATATAGTATAAAGGTATGAAAATCTTATCCATAGAAACTTCCTGTGACGAAACCGGTCTTTCTCTTATCAGTATTGAAGGAGACCTTTCATCATTGAAAATAAATATATTAGAAGAATTAGTCGCTACCCAAATAGAGGTGCACCGAGAGTATGGCGGAGTAGTTCCCGGCTTAGCAAGAAGAGAGCATGAAAAAAACTTACCCATCTTGTTTAACAAGATGAAACCCACAAAGTTAAACCCAGACCTCCTTTCTGTTACGGTAGGCCCCGGGCTTGATCCTTGTCTTTGGAGCGGTATAAATTACACCCAAAAGATTCATGAAGAATATTTTTCTGATATTCCACTTGTTGGTGTAAATCATCTCGAAGGACATCTTTTTAGTTTTGTTTTGGATGATGAATTTAAGATAAAAGAAAATAAATACTCAGTAAAAAACATTGAAGAATATTTTCCAGCAATAGGATTGGTGGTAAGTGGAGGACATACCATAATCATTCACATGCGATCTTTAACAGACTGGGAAATTTTAGGTCAAACAAGAGATGATGCGGTGGGTGAAGCCTTTGATAAGGTAGCTAGACTCATTGATCTTCCGTATCCTGGGGGCCCTGAAATTGAAAAACTATCCAAAGATTATAACGGAGAAAAACTTAACTTTCCTGAACCGATGATTCACTCCAAGGACTATGATTTCAGCTACTCCGGTCTGAAGACGCACATCCTCTATCATCTTCGAGATAACCCTGATGAAAATAAATCTGCTGTAGCTTATTCTTTTCAAGAAGCAGCCTTTGCTCCTCTTGTTAAAAAATGTAAAAAAGCTGTCAGAGAATATGATGCCAACTCCATTCTGCTTTCAGGAGGAGTGGCTGCTAACAATACTTTAAAAAATAAGCTTAAACATTTAAGTAAAAAATTAAATATTTCTTTTAAGTCAGCTCCTATTAAATACAATACAGACAACGGAACCATAATTGCTATATCTTCGTATATAAACAAGCTTTCAGATAAAAAATATAAACTGAAAGCCCAACCCAACCTTGGGTTATAACATATATTGACATAAAGCATATTTATTGGTATTATATAAAATAGCAAACTACAATTAAATAGAGGAGGTTTTACCATGAAACGGTATATGCATCACACAGCAATTATTTTTATGATAGGACTTTTTGCAATGCTTGTGATTTTAAACTGGTTGATGCCGGGAAATTTGAATGACCGGTTAATGCCATATCAGTTCTTAATTATTTTAATGGCTGTTTTATCTTTTACAGCCCTCATTATGTTAATGGCGTCTTCAAATTATAAAAAAGAGAGCAATAACTGGTTTAACGAAAAGGATCTGAAACCTGGATCTGTATTTAATGTCGTGAGCAAGTTTGATTCAGGTAACAAAGATGAAGATAATAATTACTACATACTCCAAGAAGATAGAGCAGAGTTAGACAGAAAAATGTATCCATACAGAACTGATATTAAAACTTTTCAAATAGGAGACAGACTCCTTAAAGATTCACATGGAAATATTATTAAAGTTTCCAAAGAAGGCCGTAGAACGGTAGAAATGTAATTACCACCGCCTTCTATTTTTATCCAAGAGCTTATATTAAATTTAATATAAGCTCTTTTTTTATATAAAATTTGATATATTACTCAAACTCTTGATAGAATAAGACACATGGAAAAACGTTTTAATCATAATGACGAAGAAGAAAAAATATATAAGGCCTGGGAAGAGGCCGGATATTTTTCACCTGAAGAATGCATTAAGAAAGGTGTTACTGACAAAGAGGCAGAACCTTTCTCCATGGTTCTTCCTCCTCCTAACGTAACAGGGGATCTTCATATGGGGCACGCTGCCATGCTTGTTATCGAAGATATTATGACCAGGTATCACAGAATGAAGGGACATAGAACTTTATGGATTCCAGGGACGGACCATGCCGCTATTGCAACCCAGTCAAAGGTGGAATCAAAAATATTTGAAGAAGATAAAAAAACACGTCATGACATCGGCCGTGAAGATTTTTTAGAAAAGGTTGATGAATTTGCTAAAAAAAGCCATGACACAATAATCAACCAAGTAAGAGCCATGGGTGCATCCCTGGATTGGGATAGAGAAGCTTTCACGCTGGATAAAGATCGTGAAAAAGCAGTCCGTACCGCTTTTAAGAAGATGTATAACGATGGCTTAATTTATAGAGGAGACAGGATTGTAAACTGGTGTCCTAGATGTGGCTCCACTCTTTCTGACGACGAAGTAGAACACAAAGAACGCAATACCAAGCTTTACGAATTTAAATATAACGAAGACTTTCCAATAACCATTGCCACCACCCGGCCTGAAACAAAGCTAGGCGATACAGCCGTAGCTGTTCATCCTGATGATAAACGATATAAAAAATATGTAGGTAAGGAATACGATGTGAACTTTGCCGGTCAGAGCCTTCATATAAAAGTAGTTGCCGATAGAAATGTTGATCCTGAGTTTGGAACAGGGGCTGTTGGAATTACCCCAGCTCACAGCCACGTAGATTGGGAAATAGCTGAAAAAAATGATATCCCTAAAATCCAGATCATCGGCGAAGACGGTAAGATGACAGATAAAGCTGGAGACTTTGCCGGCCAGACCGTTAAAAAAACTAGAAAAGAAGTTGTTAAATGGCTTAAAGAAAATGATTTAATAACCAAAGAAGAAGACGCTCCCCAAAACTTAAGTATCTGCTATCGATGTGATACGCCTGTAGAACCTCTCCCAAAACTTCAGTGGTTCATTGACGTGAACAAAGAATTTAAAATGAAGCACTCTAAGATAGAAGGGGTAAGCGAAGGAGACAAGACAAGCTTAAAGAAACTCATGATCACCGTCGTAGAAAACTCCCAGATTGATATTATTCCAGAAAGATTTAAAAAAGTATATTATCACTGGATCGAAAACTTAAGAGACTGGTGTATATCAAGACAAATCTGGTATGGCCACCGTGTTCCTGTCTGGTACAAAGATGACGAAACATATGTTGGCCTTGAAAAGCCAGAAGAAGAAGGTTGGAAGCAGGACCCAGATACCCTGGACACCTGGTTTTCATCAAGTTTATGGACCTTTTCAACCTTAGGTTGGCCCGATAAAACAGAAGATCTAAAGATTTATCACCCTACCTCAGTATTAGAAACAGGATATGACATCCTCTTCTTCTGGGTGGCAAGAATGATTCTTATGAGCACCTATCTCCTAGGAGAGATACCATTTGAAGATGTATATCTTCATGGATTGGTTCGTGATGAGCAAGGCAGGAAGATGAGCAAGTCTTTAGGTAATGGTATTGATCCTTTAGAGATGATTGAAAAATATGGAGCAGATGCCACAAGACTCTCATTGATCATAGGGGTCGGCCCAGGAAGTGATATCAACCTTTCCGAAGATAAGGTAAAAGCGTACCGTAACTTTAGTACTAAAATTTGGAATGTTGCCCGGTTCCTCAACATGTCTAAACCAGAAGATTATAACCAAGAAGAAGCCAAGCAGCTTTTAACCAAAGACGATAAAAAGGTAATCGAAGAGATGAACGAATTTAAAAAAGAAATTACTAAACATTATGAAAAGTATGAGTTTAATCTTGCCGGTGAAAAAACATATGATTACCTTTGGAATGAATTAGCTAACAAACATCTTGAAAACAACAAAGATCGACTAAAAGGAGATGACCCTAAAAAAGCAAAAGCGGCTTATTACCTTTTAGAAAAAATGTTATTTGAGTGTCTTAAGATGCTCCACCCGTTTATGCCTTTTGTCACCGAGGCAGTTTATCAAAAGTTAGAGTTGGGAGAGAAGATGCTAATGGTTGAAAGTTGGTAACAATTATTTAATAAATTATAATTATATACATATGAGTGCTTTTACATTAACAGCAGTTGTGTTCCTTACCCTTTTACCTGGCTTAGCCTGGCTTTTTTTCTTTCTACATGAAGATATTCATCCCGAACCAAAGAGATTGATAGCTTATACCTTTGGTTTTGGTGTCTTAGCCAGTATTCCTGTGTTTGCTTTTCAGATTGTTGGCCAATCTCTTATTGCTAAAATATCAGCTGGATTGCCTCTCACTATATTATTTTTAGCTTTGGTAGAAGAGGTATTCAAGTTTCTTGCTGCTTACTGGGCTGTAGGGAAAAGCCCTGAGATGGATGAACCTATTGACGCCATGGTTTATATGATTGTAGCTGCTCTAGGGTTAGCCACTATTGAAAACTTTTTCATCATCGCCGGTTTCTTAAAGACAGGCGGCTATCAACTGTTTTCAGATTTAACCAGTGTTGTAGTTTTAAGATTTGTTGGGGCTACCCTCTTACACGCCCTTTCCTCAGGTCTTCTTGGTTTTTACTGGGCTAAAGGAAAAATGAAACAGAAAATAAAAAAGTATATTTTTGTAGGGCTTTGTGTGGCTACTCTAGTTCATTTTGTGTTTAATTATCTTATCTTAATATTCCAGAATCTAGATCTCCTTCTTTATCCAAGTCTGTTCTTAATAGGTTCTGCCTTTTTTCTTTTTAAAGATTTTCAAAAGTTAAGACTAAAATCGTAAAAAATAATTTATTTTGTTATAATAATCAAAGTAATCAAAGTTTAATAAAAATAAGTTATGTCAAAAGATAAAGATAAAAAAATAAAAGAAGATGAAGAAGCTTTTGCTGAAATGGCAAAGGCTAAAGAAGAGTCTGAAGAAATAGAAGTTGATAATGATGAAAAAAAATCGAATGAAGTATTTGAGGGAGAGGGACAGTTAACTGTAGATGTGTATCAGGACGGTGATGAAATATTTATTGAATCTACGGTAGCCGGAGTTGACCCATCAGAGTTAGATATAAACATTACAAGCGAGTCAGTTACTATCCGAGGTGAAAGAGAACGACAACGGGAAATAGATGACAAGGATTACTTTTACCAAGAATGTTTTTGGGGTACCTTTTCTCGCTCCGTTATTCTTCCTGAGGAAGTTGACCCGGAAAAATCTGAGGCAAAAATAACAGACAACGGAGTACTTACAATTCGTTTACCAAAACTAAAGAGGAAAAAACCAAAGAAGGTTGATGTAAAAACTGAGTAAATATTTAAAACCCCGGACGGGGTTTTAAATATTTATTAACAATTTTATGAGTTTAAACACAAAAATTATTCTTCTTCTAGCTATCCTTGTTTTAATTTTAGGATCAATAAGGTTGTTAATTGATTTACCAAAAATCTTTAAAAACAATCCTGACTCTGACAAACCAATCAAAGATAATAGAACAGACAACGTAAATAATAATATTCATAACGAGGTTAAGGAAACCAAGCCTAACCAAAGACCTTCTGACTGCCCTGACGCCTGGTATATAAATGAGATGCCTACTTACGGAGAAGAAAAAGTCTCCAACGAATACTTAATTAAAGATGGTGAACGTCACAATGTATCTGAGTTTGATAAAAGCTGGTTAAAAGATTATTGTAATTTAGAACCCCAAATTCTTTATTAAAATAATAAGATTAAAAAATAATTATGAAAAAAATAACTTCTTTAATAATAATTCTTGCTTTTGTGATTATTGGTTACCTTCTCTTTCAGAAGGTGAATAAAAATAATAATCCTGAAACCTCTGTTTTTACTTATAACAGCACTACCACAAATAGCAATTTTTCTTTTAATCATCCTAAAACTTGGAAAGAGCCTCAAATACAAAAATTAGGAACAGTAGAAAAAATAATATTTAATAATGGACTTGTTGTTCAATCTGGCAGAACAAAGAATCAACAGACCGGAGAAATAATGAGCGTAAAAGAAGCAGCCCAGAATGATCTTGAAACTAATCCGGGTGATCCTTTAATAACCTCAACAACAATAGCAGGTGTTGATGCTCAGCAGGTTGATCTTACGATACCAAAAGGCCACATCGGTAAACTTCAAGATGGAAGCCCAATCCCTCCTAAACCAGTTGAGATTACAGACATATTTTTCAGTGAAGATAATAGCACCAGTACTCCTGTAATATTTTTACGCTTTTCTCAAAATGCTAAAGAGTACTTAGATTTAATAAAAGAAAGTTTTAAATTTAATAATTAATTTAGCAACAAAAACACCCACTACTAAAGTGGGTGTTTTTTATTTTATCCAGCTTAATTTTCCTTCTTGTATCTCTCTATTGCTTTTTCTATTTCTTCGTATGCTTTTTCTTTGTCACCCCATTTTTTTATCTCAACTTCTTTTCCTTCTAAGTGTTTATATGCTTCAAAGAAATGAGCTGCTTCTTCTAAGAAATGAGGGTTATATGACTGGAGGTCTTTTAAGTTTTTTACGTTTTCCATTCTTGTGTTATCAACCTGAACACTAAATATTTTTAGATCTCTTTCTCCTTCATCAAACATCTCCATCATTCCAACAGGTCTTGCTCTTACTACACAGCTTGTAAAGGTTGGACCACCTCCTATAACTAATATATCAAGGTGGTCCCCATCCTCTGCTCTAGTTTGCGGTATAAAACCATAATCTGCTGGGTAATGAAGAGGAGAATGCAGTACTCTATCTAACTTAAAAACGTCCAGCTCTTCATCGTACTCATATTTATTATGAGTTCCTTTTGGTATTTCTATAACCGCATTTATTATTTTAGGAGATTTACCACCTAACTTTATCTTATCGAATGAACTAGACATGTTTTTGTTTTATTCTTTTTCCTCCGACTTTTTTTCCTTTTCCTCTTCTTCCTTTTCTTTTTCTTCCTCTGTTGCTTCTTCATCACCCTCCATTGTCTCTTCCTCTGATCCTTCTTCATTATCTTCTTTAGTTTCTTCAACTTTTGAAACTCCACCTTCCATTTCTTCATCCGGGTTTGATTGAGGTCGTACATCAATCTTCCAGCCAGTAAGCTTTGCTGCTAGTCTTACATTCTGACCACCCTTTCCAATTGCTAAGCTTAACTGATCATCAGCTACTAATGCCATTGCTTCCCTTCTTGGTTTTACCTCAACTAACTTTACCTTAGCAGGAGATAATGCATTAGCAATATACTCATCCATATCCTCACTCCATTCCACAACATCAATTTTTTCATCACCAAGCTCATTAATAACAGCCATAATTCTTGAGCCTCTTTGGCCAACTACCGAACCTACAGGATCTACCCCTTCCTCCTCAGAATAGACTGCTATTTTTGTTCGACTTCCAGGTTCTCGAGCAACTTTTTTTATCTTAACTATGTCTTCTGCGATCTCAGGAACCTCTAACTCAAAAAGCTTTTTAACAAAGTCAGGGTGAGACCGAGAAAGAATAATACCTGGCCTCCCTCTTTCTTCTTCCTGGACGGCTAAAACATAAAACCTCATTCTTTGACCATTTTGATAATGCTCACCAGGGATTGATTCGTTCTTAAACATAATTCCCATTGCTCGGTCCAGATCAACATATACATGACCTCGTTCGTATCTTTGAACCACCCCACTTACAATTTCACCCTCTTTGTCTGAGTACTCCTTCCTAATCGAGGTTCTTTCAGCCTCCCTTACTGCTTGTATTATTACTTGCTTAGCGGTCTGAGCAGCTATTCTTCCAAAATCTTCATGATCCTCCAGAGGAAACCTTACAACACCTCCAGGTTCAACTCCTTCTTTTTCTTTTTTAGCGTCTTCTAATAATATATGACGGTCAGAATTAAATCTGAACCTATCATCATCTGGATTGTCTTCCTCTCCTGGCACCCATACATCATCTGGGCTAACCACCTTCTTTTCTAGCCAGAAATTCATTTTCCCTGACTCAGGTTCAAACTTAGCTTTTACCGACTCTGATTTTTTTCGATACTCTTTTTTATATGCACTTCCAAGAGCAGATTCAATAGCCCCAATAACATTTTCTGTTTCAATTCCTCGATTTTCAGAAATTTGATCAATAGCGGATTTAATTTTTTTAAGATCCATTTTCATAAATCACTTTTTGTTATTTTTAAATATTGCTATACGACTTTATTAAATTTAGTTATAACAATATGTAGGGTAAATATAAATCCGCTCATTCTAGAGCGGATAGTTTATACTACCTTGTTTTACATTCCTATAATACACCTGGAACCCTTTTTGGTCAAGGTTGTTTTACTAATTTTTTAAGTTATTATTAAAGTATGAAAACTGGAACTGAACATTTTAATATTAAAGTTTTTGGCCGAGTTCAAAAAGTCGGGTTTAGATTTAACGCCAAGAGAAAAGCAGACCGATTAAACATTAAAGGTTATGTAAAAAATGAGTCAGATGGCTCGGTTTACATTGAGGCCGAAGGCGATCAAGAATCACTTGAAAAATTTATAAGCTGGGTTAAAAAGGGACCTTTATTTTCAAAGGTAAAAAGGATCGAGAAAGAAAAAGACAAAGTAAAAAGTTTTGAAAAATTTAATATAAAATATTAAAAAAGAGTGGTCTTAAAAGACCACTCTTATAATTATTTTTTTAACTCATCACGCAGAAAATCTGCGTGATTTTCTAAAATCAAATCTTCCTGTAGTAACCTCAATATCTGTTTCCGGGAGAAGGTGTTAGCTTTTCTAATTGAGTTACTTATTCTTTTGAATAGCTGAAAAAACTCGCCCTTAAATATTAGAAATTCATGACCATCCAGAGTTTTTCTGAAAACTGGTTTATAATCTCGAATTACAAACTCAAAATCCGGTAGTTCCTCACGTAATTCTCTGTCCAGAGTTTGGACATAGTATAATTCACCCCTTTTTTTCTTCCCCCCAGGCAACTTCCATTTATGAGGTTGCGGTTTATTAGCATCCTGAATTAATACAACATCTTCTTCAGGAAAGCTTTTAAAATAGCCAAAACATACCCAATCATTCATGTCAACCTCCTTAACTTAATTTTTTATTTACTATCTATATAATGTATTAAAAAAACTAAAAAGTCAAGGTATCATACCATTACTTGACAAATGTTTAAATATTCAGTATTTGTTTAATTGCTCAACAAAGCTCTTTACAAAACGTCAAAATTGTTATCAACAATATATGCACACCACTTTTTGCCTTAATGGTTTTTTACCTGTTTTTATAAAAAATGTTTCACGCTAAACATTTAATATCTATCAAGAGATGAATATCGATTAAAAACCCCAAGAATGTTTCACGCTAAACATTCTTGGGGTTTTTAAGGTTAACAACATAATTGAAAAACCGGTATTATGTTTCACGTGAAACATTTTTGATCTAAATAACACCTAAAATGTTTAGCGTGAAACATTAAAAACACATGTAAACGTAAAATTGCAAAAGATGTTTCACGTGAAACACTTTTACCGAAAAATGTTTCACGCTAAACATTTTTCCATATAAAAAATGTTTGTCACTTTTTTGTCAATGTTTCACACCCATTTCTTGGCTTAACTTCGTTGATGGAAATGTTTCACACGTTTGTCACTTTTTTGTCAAGTTTTATAATAACATTGACAAAAAAGAAATTTAAATTGTTATTAAAAAATAGGTTATTTTTTAATACAATAAAATATATAAAAGTCAATTAGTGCTTTGACCTATTTTTTTATTATTTTTTAAAAATAATTAACGAGTTTTTAAAGAAATATTAAATTATTAAAACAAAGAAGATGAACTCAAAAAAACTTAACCGAAATATTTTAAACCTTCTGGTCAGAATCATTGATAGATATGTTATTACTAAAATTCGATGGATTTTAAGGAAAGCCGTGATATAATTAAAACCAGTGGAAACGAGCTTAAAGTAATTTTTAACTAATCTAATAATGGCAAAAAAGAAAAGCAAAAAGAAAAAATCTAAAAAAGATAAGAAAAATGTTTTTTCTGATATTCATCCCGAAGTTAGAAAAAATGTTTCCGTAATCACATTTTTAGCGTTAGCGATAATTTTCATATTAGCTTCTGTAGGGCAAGCCGGTCCTTGGGGAAGTAAATTTTTTTCATTCTTCGATAAGCTTTTTGGTTGGGGATATTATTTACTCCCCTTAGTTTCATTTTTGATAGCCTTCTCTTTTCTTCTTCCCGAGGAAAGAAAATTCTGGAAAACAACTTTAATCAGTGCATTATTTTTCGTAATTTCTGGATTAGGCTTAATCGATATTTTGTCTCCAAAAAATGGAGGACTAACCGGTGCTTTAATTGGGGTTCTTGAAAATCCATTTGGAACCCCGGTCTCGATAATAATTACCGGTGGAATTTGTCTTACTACATTCTTAATTATTCTCAACCGACCCTTACATTTCACAAGCTTTTTCAAAAAGTTTAGAGAGAAAATAAAAAATACTTCCCTAAAAGAAAAAAACCAAAAGTTAGAGTTTGGTATCTCAACCCCTATGGGAGAAGATGAAGAAGAGGCAAAAAGTGAACCGGAAGAAAAATCAAAAAATGCCGAAGAAAAAAAATCTGACTCAAAAGATAAACAGAAAGAAGAAGATGAAGAGGAACCAGAAGAAAATGAAGAGGAGGAAGATTTTGAGATTGAAACAAGAGAAAGTTCAGGGGATTATAATGCTCCGCCTCTTTCAATCTTTATCTCAAAAAGTAAAAAACCAACCTCTGGAGACTTACGAGCAAACGCAAATATAATAAGAAGAACTTTAGATAGTTTTGGTATTCAAGTTGATATGGGAGAGGTGCAGGTTGGGCCGACCGTAACTCGTTATACATTAAAACCAGCAGAAGGAGTTAAACTTTCCAAGATCACCGGCCTTAATTCTGACCTTGCTCTTGCTTTAGCTGCTCACCCAATAAGAATTGAGGCTCCAATTCCAGGCAAGTCTTTAGTAGGAATTGAGGTCCCGAACAAAAACGCAGCAGTGGTCAGACTCGGCAGTATTCTTGCTAAGAAAAAATTTAAAAAAACCTCCCCTCTTACATTCGTATTAGGAAGAGGGGTAAACGGTGATCCAGTATTTGCTGATATTGCTAAAATGCCTCATGTTTTAATAGCTGGTGCAACAGGTAGCGGAAAAAGTATCTGCATTCACACATTGCTTCTTTCATTGTTATATAAAAATTCTCCGGAAGATTTAAGGTTGGTTATGGTAGATCCTAAGCGGGTAGAGCTTTCAGTATATGATGATATTCCTCATCTTATCTCTCCAGTTATTACTAAAAACAAAAAAGCAGTAGGTGCTCTAAAGTGGGCGATTAATGAGATGGAAAGACGTTATGAGGTTTTACTTGATGCTGGGGCTAGAGATATAAAAAGCTTCAATAAAGGTAAGGGTGACCATATGCCTTACATACTAATAGTGATCGATGAATTAGCAGATCTTATGGCGTCATACGGCAGAGAAGTGGAAGGGGCTATCGTTCGATTAGCTCAAATGTCTCGTGCAGTAGGAATTCATTTAGTGGTTTCCACCCAAAGACCTTCTGTAGAAGTAATTACCGGCTTGATTAAAGCTAACATCACGACCCGTGTTGCCTTACAAGTTGCCAGTGGTGTTGATTCAAGAACAATTCTTGATTCTAATGGAGCTGAAAAATTATTAGGAAACGGAGATCTTTTATTTATTTCTTCAGAATCTTCTAAACCACAAAGAATTCAAGGTTCCTACATAACCGAGAAAGAAATTAAGAAAGCTGTAAAATATATAAAGAAGAATAATGAATATGAAGAAGAAGACGTGGACATGGAAGAAGAAGACGATGCTTCTCCTTCTGCTATAGATTTTGATAAGATAGAAAACGAAGAAGAAAAGGATGAACTGTATGATGAAGCAGTTAAGGTTGTAAAAAAAGCTGAAAAAGGTTCTGCCTCTCTTCTACAACGTCGTCTAAGGATTGGTTATGCTCGAGCAGCTCGCATTTTAGATAGCATGGAAAAGGAGGGTATAGTGGGGCCACCAAGGGGGTCAAAAGCTAGAGAAGTTTATTTAGACGATGAAGAGGAGTAAAATAAAAAATAGGGAAGAACTAAAATAATCAATGGCTAATAATAATTCTCAAAAAAATTTTTCATCAGTATTGATAGAAGCTATGAAAGCTCAAGGAATGAATGAATCACAATTAGCAGATGCAACAGGCATCTCTGAAAGATTCATTAAACTTTTGATAAAGAATGATCTTAAAAAACTCCCCCCCGCCCCCTATCTCCATGGTTATATTTTAAAAATAGCTGAAGTTGTAGACATGGATGGAGAAAAAGTTTGGCGAACATATTTTAAAAATAATAGTAATATAAGATCTTCAGGCAACACAGATCATTTACCAAAAAATAGATTTTCTGTTTCTAACATAAATGCCAAGATTCTGTTTGGTATTATTATAATAATTGCAGTTATTGCGTATTTTGTAATCCGTAGCTTTCTAGGTGTTGATATTACCCGAGAGTTAAACCTTGAAGGTTTCGGCGAAGAACCCGTAATTTCTCAGAATGCCTCTTACAACATCAAGGGTAATATAAATCCTAAGTATCAGTTGAAAATCAATCAACAATCTGTTTATCCTGAAAGTGATGGAGATTTTACAGAAACTATTAATCTCAGCCCAGGTTTCAACACAGTAATGTTTAATATCAAAGGTCCTTTGAAAAGAGAAGAAAAGATTGCCAAAGAAATATATTATAAAACCAATGATCAAGAAAATATTAATCAAGCAACTACGACATCAGTTACTACTTCATCTATAATCAATAACTAAATAATTTAATGGCTAAAAAGAAAAAGAAGAAAAAAAAGAAAAAGAAAAAGAAGAAAAAAGATAAAGATATCGAAGAATTAATGGACTCCCTACAATCCCAATACGGGGAAGGGGCCATAATGAAGTTAGGTGATCAAAAAAAGATTGACGTAGAAAGCATTCCATCTGGGTCGTTCTCTCTTGATATTGCTTTAGGGGTAGGAGGTCTTCCAAAAGGAAGGGTTGTTGAGATATACGGACCTGAGTCAAGCGGAAAAACAACTCTTGCTCTTCATGCTATTGCTGAAACTCAAAAAGAAGGTGGTAAGGCTGCTTTTATTGACGCTGAACACGCCCTTGATCCTGAGTATGCAAAAAAGATCGGGCTAAAAGTTAATGAGTTGATAATTTCTCAACCGGACAGCGGCGATGAGGCACTAAATATTTTAGAAGATATTGTTCGCTCTGGAGCAGTGGATATAGTAGTGGTGGACTCTGTAGCTGCTCTTACCCCAAAAGAAGAAATAGAAGGAGAAATGGGTGATAAGCATGTTGGTTTACAGGCCCGGCTTATGTCTCAAGCTCTTAGAAAAATAACCTCTATTGCTGGCAAGTCTAAAACCATTGTCATATTTATCAACCAGATAAGAATGAAGATCGGGGTTATGTATGGAAACCCTGAAACCACCCCCGGGGGTCGCGCTCTTAAATTCTACTCCTCAGTCCGGCTTGATATTCGCAGGAAGGCCCAAATTAAGAAAAAGGATGAAGTTGTAGGGAATAGAGCAAAGGTTAAAGTAGTAAAGAATAAGGTTGCCCCTCCTTTTAAAATAGCTGAATTTGATATTCTATATGGTAAAGGCATTTCATATGAAAGCGATGTTTTAAACACAGCTTTAAAATACGGAGTAGCTAAAAGAAAAGGGCCTAGTTATAGATATGATGGGGAAAGCATTGCTGTAGGCTTTGATAACGCAAGAAGGGAATTGCAAAAAGACACCGAACTTCTTGAAGAAATAATGGAAGAAACTAAAAAAGCTATAAAGGAGGCTAATGAATCTAAAGAAGATGATGATTAAATAAAGATATGAAATTTATTGGCAAACTTTTTATATCAGTAGTTTCTAATATAGTAGCTATTATGGCATCAGCCTACTTTATCCAGGATTTTATTTTCGATGGAGATTTTATAGACCTTATTACAGCAGCCGCGGTCTTTACGGTAATTAATTTACTTTTAAGACCTGTTCTAAAATTATTATTCGGCCCACTGATTGTTTTAACATTGGGACTTTTTGTCATCGTTATAAATGCTCTTACTATATATATTCTTGACATTATAAGCGGAAGCCTTACAATACAGGGGTACTTACCACTGATTATCGCTACTATTATATTCAGTGTTATAAACAGTTTTATAAATATTTCAGCACGTTGGGTTAAATAAATTATGCTAACTATTTTACAAGTAATTGTATCCGTCGCCTTAATCGTTTTTGTTTTATTGCAAGAACGAGCTAGTGGCCTTGGAGCCATGGGCGGAGGAGGTGGAGGAACCCCTTATCAGACAAGAAGAGGTATGGAGAAGTTTATATACTGGGGGACAATCGTTCTTGCCTTTGCATTCGTAGTTTTAGCTATCTTAAACCTGGTTTATTAATAACTATCTTTCAAAAATTAGATTTAATGCCGGTTTTTAATACGAGGATTTGGTAATATTTTAAACAATAAACTCTAATAATTTCTGCATGAAAATTCCTAAACTTATTTTTTCTTCTTTATCAAACTTTGAGCGCAAACTTTTTATTGCGTTATTCGTTTTATTTTTAATAGCAGTTGCTTCTAGAGGAGTCATTGCCATTAATAAAAATAGTAATTTTGTCCCGGTAAAAGGAGGGTATTATAAAGAAGGAGTAGTTGGCCAACCAACTGCTTTAAACCCTATTATCTCTGACAAATCTGTTGACCAAGCTTTGGGCTCATTAGTCTATGCTACTATTGAAGATTTGAAATCTAACATTGAAGTTAAAAATGGAGCGAAAACTTATATTTTAAAGTTAAAAGAAGATTTAAAATGGAGTGATGATAAACCACTTACGAGTGACGATGTTGTTTTTACTATAAAAACTATCCAGAATCCTGAAATTCAATCTCCTTACTATAAAACTTGGAAAGGGGTTGTCATTGAAAGAATAAGTGAGTTACAGATTAAGTTTACTCTTCCTGGACCATATGTTTATTTTGAAAATAATATTAATGATTTGCCTGTAATTCCTAAGCACATCTTTGGTGAAATACCTGCTTCTAATATTAGATTATCATCTTATAATTTAGAACCAATATCAAGCGGACCATATGTTTTTAAAGACTTTTCTAAAAAAAGAAATGGTTTCATAACAGAGTATCATTTTAAAACAAACAATAAGTTTGCAGGAGAAAAACCGTATATTAAAGATTTTTATTTCCGATTTTACAAGAATGATGCTGAACTATTAAGCGATTTTAAAACAAGAAAAATAGATGGATTCAGCCTTTCTGGTTTACCTGATGAAAGAGTTAAGAAGCTTCCCAAGGCAGTTATTGAACATGTTTCAATCCCTCGTTACTACGCCACCTTCTTTAACCCAAAATCAACATCTATCTTAAAAAATGATGAATTTCGGAAAGCCCTTTCTGTGTCGATAGACAGAAAAGAACTTGCTAACGAAATTTTATCAAACGACACCAAAGCCTTAAATAGTTTAGCCGATCTTATAAAAGAAAACCCGGTTTTACCTCCTAACAAGAAAGAGGCTAAAAAGATAATTTCTGAAGTAAAAGAAGATCACGAAAAAGAATTAACATTTGAAATAATTGTTCCTGAGGTTGATTTTATAAAGGAGACTGCTGAATTCATAAAAGAGGACTGGGAATCAATAGGAATCGATAATGTTCAGGTCGTTTCTTTAAAGAGCAATGATTTTCATGACGCAGTCATCAGAGAAAGAAATTACGAGGCTGTTATTTTTGGAAACGTTCTAAAAAATTCTTTGGACTTGTTTCCGTTCTGGCACTCTTCAGAAAGATTTTATCCAGGTTTTAATCTTTCCTTCTATTCCAATGACAAAGTAGATACTATTTTAGAAAACATAAGACAAACAGAAGATGAAGAAAAAAGAAAACAAGAATTTTTAAAAGCTTCTAAAATAATTCATGATGATTATCCTGCAGTATTTTTATACTCCCTTCCTTATACTTATGTTCATCATGAAAGACTTTATGGGTTTGAGGTAAGCAGTGATATATCAAGTGCTAGTGATCGATTTGAAAGTATCAATAAATGGTATGTATCCCGAGCCCGGGTAATCAAGGAGGATAACACAAATACTGCTTCAACCGCCAATTAAAATAAATGCTCTTGTGGTGGAACTGGCAGACACGCAGCGTTCAGGACGCTGTCCGCTTAAGGCGGGTAGAGGTTCAAGCCCTCTCAAGAGCACCATTAAATTTAGTCGAAACTAATTTAAAACATTTTTAAACTAAATAAAATGTCTAAAAAACAAAAAACAAAAAAGAAGAAAAAGGTCCATCCTAAAAATAAAATTGGGAAACCTAAAGCTATGAGAGTTACCCAGATGGAGAAAGCTAACATAAAACCATCTGTAAAAAAGAAACCTAAAGGAGAGATGGTTAGGTTTTGTGCTCTTGGTGGTTTAGAAGAAATTGGTCGTAATATGATGTTTCTTGAATATAAGGATGAGATTTTAATTATCGACATGGGGCTTCAATTCCCTGAGGATGAAACTCCTGGAATTGACTTTATTATTCCTAACACCAAATATCTTGAGATGAAAAAGAAAAAGATAAAAGGTGTAATTATTACCCATGGTCATTATGATCACATTGGTGCTATTCCGTACCTTTTAGATAGTCTGGGAAACCCAAAAATATATACCACCGAACTTACTAAAGAAGTAATTAAAAAGAGACAAGGAGATTTTCCTAATTCTCCTAAACCAATTTTTGAGATAGTTAAGCCTGGAGAAACTCACCAGATATCAAAGAATTTTAAGACAGAATTCTTTGGAGTTGAGCACAACATTCCAGAAGGAGTTGGCCTTCTTATTCACACCCCAATAGGGAAGGTGGTTCACCCCGGTGAGTTTAAGTTTGATTATGACAAAGAAGGCAATCCTAAACATTTAGAAATTTGGGATAAACTAGGGGAACAAGATATTCACACTTTAATGTTAGACTCAACTGGTTCTGAAACTCCTGGCTGGTCTGTTTCTGAAAGAGTTGTCGAAAAAGAGCTTGAAAAATTATTTAAAAAAGCAGAAGGTAGGATAATTGTTAGTACTTTTTCTTCTTTGCTTGATCGCTTGAAAGAGATAATAAAGATAGCAGAAAAACTAAACAAAGTTGTTGCTATTTCAGGTTATTCTATGCAGTCTAATCTAAACATTGCTAAACGTCTTGGTTTTATAAAAACTAAGAAAGATACTTTAATCCCTTTAAAGAATGTTAATAAATATCCTGATAATAAAGTTATGATTCTTTCTACCGGCGCTCAAGGAGAAGAAAATGCTAGTTTAATGAGAATTGCAAACGGAGAACATAAAAGTATTTCTATTAAAGATGATGACACAGTAATTCTTTCTTCTTCAGTTGTTCCTGGTAATGAAAAAAGTGTTCAAGATTTGAAAGACAACCTTACACGACAAGGAGCGAGCATCTATGACTATAAAATGCTTGATATTCATTCTTCTGGCCATGCTCCACAAGAAGAACTGAAAACTGTTATGAAAAAAGTAGACCCAAAGTTCTTCCTTCCTATCCATGGTTTCTATTTCATGCGTAAAAGAAACGCTCTAATGGCCCAAGAAACAATAGGTTTAGAGCCGGAGAACACAATTTTGTCTGATAACGGATTAATTGTAGAACTTAAAGAAGACTCTATCGAGATTACTGGAGAACAGGTTCCATCATCCTATGTTTTGGTGGATGGTCTAGGAGTTGGTGATATAGGAGAGGTTGTGTTGAGGGACAGAAGAACCTTAGCTGAAGAAGGCATGGTTGTTCTTATTACAACAATTAGCAAGAAAAATGGAAAAATTTTGAAGAGCCCTGATATTATATCTCGTGGTTTTGTTTATTTGAAAGATAATAAGGGTCTTCTTAATAAGGTACGCCGAAAGATAAGAGGAATTATTGGCAGAATACCAAACCGTCAGTCTCTTGATATGGATTATGTAAAAACTCTTATTCAAGATCAGATTGGAAAATATCTTTATAAAAGAACTAAAAGACGACCAATGATTCTTCCTGTTATGATTGAAGTTTAGCATTATATTTTGATTTTCTTGAAGATGAAGGATAAAATAAAATTATCATGAGTAAACCTATCTTAATATCAGGAATACAGCCTACCGGCCGCCTTCATATTGGAAATTATCTTGGAGCAATTAGAAATTTTAAAAAACTTCAGGATTCAGGTGACTACACTCCTTATTTTTTTGTTGCCGATCTTCACTCATTAACCATTGAATTTGATCCCGACAAAAAGGGAGATCAAATTAAAAACGTAATCAGAACCTACCTCAAAGCTGGTCTTGATCCTAAAAAATCGACTATCTTTGTTCAGTCCGAAATTCCTCCAAATGTTGAGCTGAGCTGGATTCTTTCCACTGTCACTCCTTACGGGATGCTTTCCCGGATGACTCAGTTTAAGAAGAAAAGTAAAATTCAGAAAAATAATGTTAACGCTGGACTATTCTTTTATCCAGTTCTAATGGCAGCGGATATCATTTTATATGATGCTCAATACGTTCCTGTAGGAGAAGATCAAATTCAACACCTTGAATTTACCAGGGAAATAGCTAGAAAGTTTAATAATAGGTATGATGATGTTTTTGTAGAGCCTGAGGAGTTGTTGACAGAAACCCCAAGGTTAATGAGTCTTGCTAACCCAAATAATAAAATGTCTAAATCCTCTCCTAAAGGATGTTTGTTTCTTGATGATTCACCTAAAGAGATTGAAAAAAAGATTATGTCTGCTGTGACTGACTCAGGTAAAGAAATAAAGCATGATCAAAAAAACAAAAAAGCAGTTTCTAATTTAATTAATATTTTTCATGCTTTTTCAGATAAAGAAATAAAAGAAATTGAAAAGGACTTTAAGGGAAAAGGTTATGGTGATTTTAAAAAGTCTTTAGCAGAGCTAGTTATTAAAAAACTAGAACCGTTTCGAGAAAATAAATATTCCGATCAACAAATTGAAAAAATAATCAAGCAGGGAAACAAAAAAGCATTAAAGAAAGCAACTAAAAAAATTAAGAAGATTAAAAAAACTTTAGGATTGTTGTAATTTTTATAAATGAGATTAAAAATACCCCCAGCATTGTTTGCTGGGGGTTTTAAATTTTCAAAAGAAGCTTTTCGTGGCAGCACAGGGATTCGAACCCTGCAACGACCTTATTATTCTCAGCCGCACCTGCTGACAACGTCAGCTTAACTGCCCCACTTTACTATGTTGATTATATCACTTTTCAATTTTCAGTCAAATAATAAGTAGGGGACAGCAAAAAACCGGCCTTTGAGGGCCGGTTTTTAACATAGAAGCTTGTTTACCTTATTCTACAAACTTCAGATTTATTCTTTTGTCTTCTTTGTTCACTTCTTTAATTTCAAAGGTGTAATCTTCTCCTTTATCAATCTTTTCTTTCATTTCTTCTTCTCCTCCAAACTCTGTTACGTGAACCTGGCCTTGAATTTCATCATCCAGCTTTATTACCGCTCCAAAAGGATTGAAACTGTATACCTCTCCTTCAACTTTATCACCTTCTTTATACCTTTCTTCAACTTCATCCCAAGGGTCTTTTTCAAGCGCTTTGAGAGACAGTGATATTTTTCCATCCTTTATCTCGATTATCTTTGCTTTTATTTCATCATCCATGCTTACTACCTCCTTAGGATTATCAATGATTCGGTGGGCAAGTTCTGAGATATGAATTAGCCCTTCCACGTCTGGGTTATCGGTAAATTGAATAAACACACCAAAGTCAGCTATTCCTGTAACTAGCCCTTCTATTACCTGACCTTCTTCATAGTCCTTTACTAATTCTTTGGAGCTCATCTTGTTAGCTGCTTTTTCAGAAACAATTAGTTTGTTAGATTTTTGGTTTGCATCGATTATCTTTACCTCAAGATTTTTCCCAACAAGTTTTTCTAACTCTTTTTCAATTTTCTTAGGATCATTATCTTCAATATCAGGATAGTTTTCAGAAGTTAATTGAGAAGCTGGTAAGAAGGCTTGAACGTTTTCTACCTTAGTTAATAAGCCTCCTTTGTTAGCGCTGTAAGGTTTTGTTTTGATAACCTCTTCTTTTTCATATAGCTCATTTAACTTCAGCCAGTTTTTTTGTCTTTCTGCTTCTGAAAGAGATAACTCAACTAAACCTTCGTCGTTGTTTGTTTTTACAACTTTTGCTTGAATGGTATCACCTACCTCAGATTCTTTTACTACATTCTTTGCTCCAAGAAGTTCTCCTCGGTAAATAATGCCTGTTCCAAATTTTCCTAAGTCAACCATTACCTCTCTTGAACTTTTTTCAAGAATTTTTCCTTCTACTAAATCACCCGGCTTCAAAAAAGCAAAAGAGTCTGGGTTTTCTTTAATAAACTTTATAAATGGATTTATTTTTGGTTTTGTTGTCATGTTTTTGTGTGTCGAAGCCCATAGCCTCGGTGAATTACATATATATAATATACAAATTCACTTCAAGTATTGTATACCAAACTTTTTAAAAAGCCAAATTTTTATAGACTTTCATAATTTATCCTTGTTTTTTTACTTGAAAATATCAGTCTATAATGTGATAATTAAGTTAAGTTAACAGGGGTGCCTTGTGCGTCAACGATGGCAGTAATGTCATCGAAATTTTATGGATACCTGTTAAAATATTTTATTTTTTTATGATAATAACTTATCAAGACAAAAACTATTTCAAGCTCCAATCAGGGGATGATGCTATCTTAGTGGACCCTACAGACCAAAGATCTTTTAGAGGAGCAAATATAGCTTTAAACACCAAAAAACCTGCTAACACTGAAGAACCTTCTTCTGATGAAGAAATATTTTGGATAGACCATAGTGGTGAATATGAGATAGGAGGAACCAGGATTAATGGTTGGCAGTCTTCTTCAAATGATGAAGAAAAAACAATTTATCGAATAGATTTTGAAGGATTTAGAATAGTTATTTTTGGATTTTTGGAAGAAGTGCCTGAAGAAGAGCTTCAAGAACACTTAACAGATGTGGATATTGTAATATCCCCGGCTGGAGGGGATGGACTTGTAAAACCTAATAAGATAGCCAAGTTCATTCGCCAGATTGAGCCTGGTCTTATCATTCCTTCGTTTTCCAAGGATCTAAAAAGTTTCTTGAACGAGTTTAATACCAAGGAATGCAAGGAGGAAGAGAAAATTGTTTTAAGAAAAAATGATGTTAAGAAAGGGGAAATGGAAGTGCGTTGTTTAAAAAGTTAAGATGTCTTTTGTAGAAAAAGTAAAAAACATAATAGAAGGGATAAACAGAAAGATCAGAAAAATTAGACACTCTGATCAGAAGACAAAAAGAAACTGGTTAATTTTAAGTACCACCATAGCTATGATTTTAATAATAGGATTATGGGTTTGGTACATAAATTTTACTGTGTCTGGTATTTCTGATATAAACAAAGAGTCTAATAGTTCTGAAAATAATGATGTTGAAACGGGCATTGATAAACCTGAAGCCGTTAATGTTTTTATTAGAGGCTTTGTAGTTATTAAAAATGTTATAACTCAAAAAATTAAAAGAGCATCTAGTGAAGTAAAATTCTTAATTCAAAAAACAAAAGATAGTTTTAATAATGTAAAAGAATATACCCCGAATGCTTCAAGTAGCATTCCTTTTGAATCACAATAAATATGCCTAAGAAAAAAAAGAAAAAATCAAATAAGAAAAAAGAAAAGGAGGAGCCTAAAAGTGAGATAAAGGTTTCTAAAATAACAGAAGAACTCCAGGAATCGTACATTGATTATGCGATGTCCGTCATTGTTTCTCGTGCTATTCCTGATATCCGGGACGGTCTTAAACCTGTTCAAAGAAGAATTCTTTGGGCGATGTGGGATGATAATCTTACTTACAAATCGAAGTTTCGAAAATCAGCCAATGTTGTTGGTCAGGTTCTTGGACGTTATCACCCTCATGGTGATTCTGCTGTATATGACGCTATGGCTCGCATGGCTCAGGATTTCTCTCTTCGGTACCCTTTAATAGATGGTCAAGGTAACTGGGGTTCTATTGATGGAGATAGTCAGGCTGCTATGCGATACACAGAATGTCGGTTAACAAAAATATCAGGTGAGCTTTTAAAAAATATTGAGAAAGATACCGTTGACTGGCAGGCCAACTATGATAATACCCGACAAGAACCTAAGTTTTTGCCAGCTAAACTCCCTGGATTGCTGCTAAACGGCACTATGGGGATTGCCGTAGGGATGGCTACCAGTATTCCTCCCCACAATCTTTCTGAGATAATTGATGCTACTAAACATTTAATCAAAAATCCTGATGCAACCGTAAAAGAGTTAATGCAGTACCTTCCTGGGCCTGATTTTCCAACCGGTGGAGAAATATATGAAGCTGAAGAACTTGAAAAAGCATATTCCACAGGTCGAGGCTCTGTAGTTATTCGCGCTGTTACAGACATTGAAAAAAGAAAGAAACACATGACAATTGTCGTAGATGAAATCCCCTATCAAGTTAATAAATCTCGTCTAATTGAAAAAATAGCTAAATTAGTTCAGGATAAAAAAATACAAGGCATAAAAGATGTTCGTGATGAGTCAGGTCGAGATGGAATGAGGATTGCTATTGAGCTAAAGCAAAGCGTTAACCCTCAAAGAATTCTTAACCAACTTTATAAAAACACCCAGCTTCAAACCAAGTTTCACTTTAATATGGTGGCTTTGGTTGATGGGATTCAACCCCAAGTGGTTTCTTTAAAGGATATCCTTTCTGAGTATATTAAACATCGAAAGAAAACTATTATCCGAAGGTTGAAGTATAGACTTAAAAAAGCTGAAGACAGAGCCCATATCTTAGAAGGATTAGTAGTAGCTTTAGATGATATAGATGCTGTTATAAAAACAATTAAAAAATCTGAGAACAGAACTAAAGCTCATAAGAACTTGGTTAAAAAGTTTGATCTTTCCAAGATTCAAGCTGATGCTATTTTAAATATGAAGCTTCAAAGCTTGGCTTCCTTGGAATCTAAGAAAATTAAAGATGAACTAGAAGAAAAAAAAGAGCTTATTAAAGAACTCAAAAATATTCTTAAGAGTGATCAAAAAATTCTTGATATTATTGTTGAAGAACTGGACGAGATTAAAGAAGAGTATGGCGACGAAAGAAAAACCAAGATGGCAGAAGGTTCTCTTAAGGAGTTTAAAAAAGAAGACTTCATTCCTAAAAAAGAGGCAGTTATTCTTCTTACCCATGATGGATATATCAAAAGAATGACTCCTAAATCATTCCGTCTTCAAGGAAGAGGAGGTCGTGGTCTTAAGGGGCTAAACCTGAAAGAAGAAGACAAAGTTTCAAAGCTATTAATTGCTAACACTCATGATGATATTCTTTTCTTTACTGACAGCGGGAATGTTTTCAAGACTCGTGTCTATGAAATACCAAAATCATCTCGAACTGCCAAAGGTAAGTTAGTCCATACCTTCCTTGGTCTTTCAGATGATGACAAGATCACTGCTGTTCTAGCGTACAATAGTAAAGAAGAGGAAGATGAAGACGAAAAACACTTTGTTATGGGAACTGAGAAAGGGATGGTTAAAAAAACTAAAATTTCAGAATTTAAAAACGTGAGAAGTACCGGAATAATTGCTATCGGTCTTAAAGACGACGATACTCTT
>DATGCT010000007.1:0-3048 GCA_035311565.1 Minisyncoccota bacterium
ACTTGTATTGTACGCGTCCTTAGCTCAGTGGCAGAGCGCTTGCTCGACACGCAAGAGGTCACAGGTTCGAACCCTGTAGGACGCACATCTATTGGGCCGTTGGCTCAGTTGGTAGAGCGCCTCCATGGCATGGAGGAGGTCACCGGTTCAAATCCGGTACGGTCCACAGTTATGGAGGGGTGCGCCGAATTGGCAAGGCACCGGTCTTGAAAACCGGCGCCCTCACGGGCTTGAGGGTTCGAGTCCCTCCCCCTCCGCAAATTAAAAACAACAGGTTTAAAACCTGTTGTTTTTAAGTTGTACGCCCGACAGGATTCGAACCTGTAACCTTCAGCTCCGCAAGCTGATGCTCTATCCAGTTGAGCTACGGGCGCTCTTTAAAATTTTAAAATATCTGAAAATAACTCAATTATTGATGGCTCGTAAGTTTTTTCTTCTAGTTTTTCTGAGAGAATTTCTCTTACTTTTGGGGTTACCTTTGAATCTGCTCTTAGCTTCATAATCGGGTTTATCTTAGAGTTTGTTTTAATTACTACCTGATTTAAATCATTTTCCTTGTTTACTATTGCATACCACTCTATATTTTCGTATGTGTACCCTACATCATTTCCAATCCTTACCTCGTCTTCGCCTATGTAAAAATCAACCACTCTTGGTTTTTTATTTCCTAATATTGCTACCATCACTCCCGCGATCAAGATAAACACCATAAAAAAGAAGTTTTTTTGCCAAAGAGCAAAGACAGCAATTAGAAAAGTTACTACCCCTATTGTTAAGTACCAGCCTCTTCCCTTTTTTCGGTATTCATACTCAGCTGCACGCCACGTTATACTTTTTTGTTCTTCTTCTGACATACGTTAATTATACATCAGACAGGGAAAAATAAAATTACATCTGTCTCCAGATGTAATTCTTTGTGACCCCAACCGGATTTGAACCGGTGTTACCAGGATGAAAACCTGGCGTCCTGGACCAGGCTAGACGATGGGGCCTTTTTATAAAACACATTTAACAGTCTTTAATGTTAAACATCTATAGTAATCCGGTAAAAATATTTTATCCTTTATATATAAAAAAGTCAAAAAGCTTATCCTTTTATTGAGCTAACAATGAAAACATTTCCAAAGTCTGATTGCCAAATTTCTTCAGTTTCAAAATACTCTTCAAATAGTTTTTGAAGCTCTTCTTTACTATAAAGAAGCACTTTTTCCTTAATTTGAAATTTTTTTTGATTTTCTTTAGATAAAAAATCATATTCTTCAGAATAGTTTTTACCTAATTCAGAATCAATCCCAGAAACAGAAAAGAATAATTTTGAATTATTATTTTTATCCATTTTATTGTTTAAAATTTTTAAAAGTTTTTTAGCTTCTTCATATTTTAAATAATGTAAAAACCTACCAGAATAAACCAGTGAAATATTATTAGGAAAATCTGCATAATCCATTTGGCGAATATCTTTTTTAATCAAAACCATATTTTTTAATCTAAAAAGTTTTTTTAAAACTCGGATTTTCCAGTTGATTTTTTTATCAACAAAATAAACCTTTTGATGTAAAAATACCAAAACAATTCCTAACCAACCATTTCCAGTTCCCAAATCTAGACAAACTGAATTTTTTGGTAGGTTTAGAGCAAATTTAATAGTTTCTTTTTCTAATCTTGTTATTCTTTTTGAGGTAATATCAAACCCTGTTTTGTTCATAATGAAAGTTTTTTAATGAAATTTATTTATATTAATAATATCACTCATCTAAATTTTAAAAAATCAAACACTTTAATTAGTGTTTGATATTATAAATGCGGAGAGGGAGGGATTCGAACCCTCGGAGCCCGTGAGGACTCAATACCTTAGCAGGGTACTGCTTTCGACCACTCAGCCACCTCTCCTTACCTTCTAAAAATACAGTATTATTTACTTCTTTTCAAATATTTTGTACCTTTCTGATGCTAAATAAATTTGCCAAATAAGGCAAATCTCTGTTAACCTTGATAAATATGAAGAAACGAACACCAATAGTTACAATACTAGGCCATGTAGATCATGGTAAAACCACTCTCCTTGATTACATTCGTAAAACGAGTGTCGCAGAAGGAGAGGCTGGAGGTATTACCCAAGCCATCGGAGCTTATAAGATAGAACATGACGGTAATGATATAACCTTTATCGATACCCCAGGCCACGCTGCCTTTTCTAAAATGAGAGCTCACGGAGCTCAAGCTGCCGACCTTGCTATCCTAGTTGTAGCTGCTGATGACGGAGTGATGCCTCAGACTGAAGATGCTATCAAACACATCAAAGAAGCAGATATTCCATATGTTGTTGCGATTAATAAAATTGATGTTGAAGGAGCTAATGTGGAAAAAACGAAGAACGACCTTATCAAATCAGAGGTATATCTAGAAGGTATGGGTGGTGATATTTCATATCAGGAAATCTCTGCTCTTCAAGGAGATGGTATAGATGATCTTCTTGATCTGGTTAATCTTGCTGCTGATGTAGAAGAGATTCAGTATGATCCCGAAAAGTCTGGTGAAGGCGTGGTTTTGACCAGTAACTGTAACTGTCAAAGAGGAGTTATCGCCGGAGGAGTTGTTAAAGAAGGTGCCATTTACAAAGGGGATAAGATTTTTTCTGAATCCACTGAGGGGAAGATAAAAAATCTTGAAAACTTCTTGGGTGAAAAAGTAGAAAAAATAGAGGCTGGGTCTCCGGCTTTGATAGTTGGTTTTGATGAGTTACCTGAAGTTGGAGAAACATTTAAGATAGGTGAGAAACCAGAAAAAACCAAGAACCTAAAAAAGAAAATAACCAGATCAGTTCCTAAAGACGATGAACGATTAAAGGTAGCGGTAAAAGCTAATGAGTCCGGATCATTGGAGGTTGTTACAGAGATGGTTGACCGTCTTTCTGACAAAGAAGAGCTTCCTATCGTTATGATAAAAGGTAGTGTCGGTGATATTTGTGAAAGCGACCTGAAAAATGCCTCAAGCTTCAATGCTTTAATTGTCGGTTTTGAAACAGACATTGATAAAGCAGCTGATAAC
>DATGCT010000008.1:0-3921 GCA_035311565.1 Minisyncoccota bacterium
AGTTAATGTAAAGAGGCAGACAATTAATAATTTGAATAGTATGTTTTTGGCGAAGGTAGAGCAGTTGGGAGTGTTTGATTAAAAGCTTAATTAGGATTATATGAGAAAGTATATTTTAGGAGTAGATGAGGTAGGGCGTGGCTCTTTAGCAGGGCCGGTTACCGTAGGTTCGGTGTTATTACCGAGCCGTTTTTATTTCTCAAAAAAACTTCCTAAGCTTAAGGATTCTAAAAAACTAACAGAGCTGCAGAGAGAAAGATGGTTTGAGTTTGTGTTAGGGTGTGAGGATATATTTTCTGAAACTTCTTCGGTAACGCCGGGGGTGATTGATAGGATAGGAATAAGCAAGGCAGTGAATCTGGCAGCTACAAGATCGGTAAAAAGATTGTTGGGTAAGAATAAGGGAGTTGATGAATATAATGTATATACTGACGGAATGATTGATTTAGATTTAGAGATTGATTATAAGTCTTTGATAAAAGGGGATGAAAGGATAAACGCAATAAAGGTAGCCTCTATTGTGGCTAAGGTTACTCGTGATAGGAGGATGGTGCGATACGAAGAGAAGGTAACAGGGTATGGTTTTGATAAGCATAAGGGGTATGGGACATTAGAACACAGGAAAATGATTGAGAAGCATGGCCCCTCGGATATTCACAGGTTGACCTTTTTGAAAGGTTGATTTATCCTGATTCAAGTAGATATAAATTAAATTTATAAAAATATGGCAGTACCAAAACAACATGATTCAAAAGGGAAAGTTGGGAGTAGACGTTCCCAAAAAAAATTGAAGAAACAAAATGTTATTGCTTGCCCTTTTTGTAAGGCACCTACTTTACCACATAAGGTTTGTCCTAATTGTGGGAGAAAGGCCGGATCAAAGAAAAAGGATAATAAATAGCATAATATAAAAATATGGCTACCAGACATCTTATTCGAGGTATAGTATTTCAATCTTTTTTCGAGTGGGATTTTTATAACCAGGAAGTTAATTTTACAGACATCCTGGAAAGAAATATGAAGAACTTTGGAGCAGATGTTGATGAACCTGAGTTTGCCTGGAGAATTGCTAAAGGGGTGATTGAGCATCTAGATGATATTGACAACGTTATCAAAAAAGCCGCTCCTGATTGGCCTTTGGATAAGATTGCTTTAGCGGACAGAAATGTTTTGAGGATTGGTTTGTACGAGTTAATGTATGCAGACAAAGAGGAGGTTCCGCCTAAGGTAGCGATAAATGAGGCGGTAGAGGTAGCCAAGAACTTTGGAGGAGCTAGCTCTCCAAAGTTTGTTAACGGAGTAATGGGAACTGTTTATCGTCAGATGAAAAAGTCTGGTAAAATAAAAGAAGAGGATGAATAAAAAATAATTAAATTTTTAGACATCAGTTGACGAACATTTTTGAAGGGATTCATAGATGTTTGTGAATTGAGGTCCAATAATCAATATGCAAGATTTGGAAAAAGTTATAGGAATTGATTTTGAAGATCAACTTCTCTTAAAAGAAGCTTTAACTCATCGTTCATATTTAAACGAACATGAAGAATGGCCAACCTCTCATAATGAAAGGTTGGAGTTTTTAGGTGACGCTGTTTTAGAGTTAGTGGTCACTGACTTTTTGTTTAGAAAATATGATGATTTTGATGAAGGTAAGTTAACAGGGATAAGAGCAGCGTTGGTGAATCACAACATGCTTTCCAGGGTAGCTGATGAGGTTGATTTAGAAGGTCAGGTATTTTTATCAAAAGGAGAAAATCATTCTTCAAACAAAGCAAGAGAAGCCATATACGCTAATGCTGTAGAGGCGTTAATAGGAGCTATTTATCTTGACCAAGGATATGAGGTGGCAGGCCAGTTTATTAAACGTTTTATTCTTTCTAAGTTAGAGATGGTAATGGAAGAGGAGTTATACAACGATCCAAAAAGTTTGTTGCAGGAGATTGTTCAGGATCAGATGAAGGTTACTCCTTGGTATAAAGTGTTAGACGAGGAAGGTCCGGATCATAAGAAGGAGTTTTTGGTCGGAGTCTTTTTTGATGACAGGTTAGGAGCTAAGGGAAAAGGAAAGTCAAAACAAGAAGCAGAAAGGGCGGCGGCAAAAAATGCATTAGATGAACTGAGCTAAGAATGGGTAATTTTTTAACAAGGTTAGAGCTTCAAGGTTTTAAGTCATTTGCGGATAAGACCGATTTTGATTTAAGTGATCGGATAATAGGGATAGTAGGGCCTAACGGTTCTGGTAAATCTAATATTATTGATGCTATCCGTTGGATATTAGGAGAAAGAGAGGCTAAGAAACTAAGAGGAGATTTATTAGAGAACCTTATTTTTGCTGGGACGCCTAAAAGATCACCCTCTAGTTTAGCAAGGGTGACTTTAACTTTTAATAACAGCAGTGATATTTTATCTGTAGACGCAGAGGAGGTTTCTATATCAAGAAGGATTGATCGTTCAGGATCAAGTCAGTTTTTTATCAACAACCGGGAGGTAAGGTTGAAGGATCTAATTTCTACCTTAGCTCAAGCAAGATTGGGCTCTCGTGGCCTTTCTATCATAGGTCAAGGAGATGCTGATGTGTTTGTAACCGCTGATGATTTTGAAAGACGGGAGATGATTGAGGAGATATTGGGCTTGAAAGAGTATCGTTTGAAAAAGAGAACAGCCGAAAGGAGGTTAAAAAAGACAAAGGTAAACATGGAGAAGTTAGAAGTGAAGCTGGAGGAGATGATACCTCATTTAAAGTTTTTGAGAAGGCAGAGAAATAAATGGGAAAAAAGAAGTGAGATTGAGAAAAAGTTACATGATATTTCTCAAAAATATTTTTCCCACCATTATTACAAATTCACTGAATATATTGATAAGGTGGATGATAAAATTAGCAAGTTAGAAAAACAAAAGAAAGAAAAGAGTAAAAGGATTAGGGTTCTTGATCAAAAGCTAGAAGAAGAGAATAAGCCAGTTAAAGAAGAAGACGAGGTTAAAAATATAAGAAAGAAGTTGAGTCGGTTACGGAGTGACCGGTTGGGATTGGAGAAAAAAATGGCTCGGGTGGAGGCAAAGATTGAGTATGAAAAAAAGGTTTCCAAATCTTGTTCTGAGAGCGATAGCAAGCACAGTGTTTCAGAGTTGTTGAGTTTAATTAAGAGGTTTGTTAAACAGGCTTCAGAGGTTTCTGATGCTAAAGTTTTTGTTGATAAGTGGGTGAAAAGGTTTAACAAGTTATTCAGTGTTTCTCAGGAGAAGAGGGTTGATAAACCAGAACCTAGTCAAGAAACTGTTAATGAGTTAAATGATGTAAAGTCAAAGTTGGGTAGAGTAAATAAGGAGATTGAAGAGTTAGAAAATAAAGAAGATAAGATTCTTTCTGAGCAGGATGAGAAGAATCAAGAGTTTAGAAAAAAGGTAGAGGAGCTTGAGAAGAAGAAGAACGAACGAAGACAGGTTGAGAATAGAATAAATGAGAAGGAGATGGCTAAAGAAAGAGCTGATTTCAGGTTAAGAGAGTTGAAGAATAAATGGGAGTCATTAGGTTATCCGCTAGAGAAAATAAAGGATCTTCCTAAGGTAGAAATGCAGGGTGATGAGGACTGGGATAAGATGGAGAGAAAGATTGATCGTTACAGGTCTAAGCTTTCCTCTATTGGAGATATTGATAAGTCATTAATAAAAGAAGCTGATGAGACAGAGAAAAGATATGAATCAATGAAGGAAGAATTAGAGGATGTACGGGAAGCAGCTTCTGATTTAGAGAATTTAATTGATGACTTAGAAAGAAAGATTCATGATAATTTTAAAGAATCGTTTAGTTTAATTAATAAGGAGTTTAATAATTATTTCAGGTTAATGTTTGGGGGAGGAAAGGCAAAACTTAAACTTGCTTATCCTGAAGTTAAGGAAGATGAAGAAGATGAGTTAAGTGAA
>DATGCT010000009.1:0-4532 GCA_035311565.1 Minisyncoccota bacterium
AACCCTCCCCCCACAAGAAGGGTAGCCATTAAAAAAATCACAATATTCAATCTCCATTTCATTGACTTAATTATAACATAAAAGAATTACTTAAATACTTAATAATCCACAATTATTTTCTTATTAAGTTTCACAACTAAGACCCTTGCAATAAACAAAACAAAGTTGAATAATGAAAACAGTAAATCTTAAAACTCAAAAAAAGGAGGTATGATATGTATAGAAAGAAAAACAGCACCTCTCTATTTATCCTTATCCTCGTTTTATTAATATCTTGTGATCCTCTAACAAGCCCGAAGAATGAACCGCCATTTTTGTTTAATGTATTCCCTCCTGACGGATCAAGCAATGTTCCTACTGATGTAAAAATAACCGCCGGATTCTCCGAAAAAATCGACATGTCCACACTAAAAAAAGGCTTCGTAATGAAATCTGAAAACAGCGACGAACCACTGATCCTAAAAAAAGCGATCGATTCTGAATCATCTGATAGTATAGCAATGGTTCCTAAAAAACCACTTGAACACAACACTAGCTACATATGCGAACTAAACGAAAACATTACTGACCTAGAAGGAAAACCATTACACAACCCTGTTAAATGGTCATTCACCACCACAGAAGCTATCGACACTACAATCGCTGATACTACCGCCCCTAAGGTAATCTCAGTAACCCCTGAAGATGGAGACACTGGCATAACAGTAGATCCTAATAAAATTAATATTCAGCTTGAATTTAATGAACCGATAATCGCTACTGACAACTCTTCCTTTTTACTAAATCATTGGGATGGTGGACTACCAGAAGATATTTCAATTGAAGTAGAGATTAATGATAACGTAGCCACTATTACCCCTTCTGATTCACTAAAATACAACACTGAATATGACGTAGGAGTAGGTCCTAGCTTATCCGATCTAAATGGAAATACATATGACAAAACAAAATACTGGAGCTTCACCACTAAAAAGAACCCCAACCTATGGAGATTACCCGAAAACTTCATTGCTACTCAAGTAACTACTCTAAACTCTGATGATAAAGTCTATATTAGTGCTTGGAAATACAAACACCAAACCTGGTTAGGAGAAAACTCTTATGGAATGAAAAGTTTTTTTCTCGTAATGGATAAGAACGGCAAAATAGAGCTCAAAAAAGAAATCGGCTCTTCTTATGGTGGAGATATTGATCCAAAAGAAAATCGTCTTGAAAATAAAGTGATGTCACCTAAGTTAAATCATCTCTATTTCTATAACCAATTTGTAGGTTTCTACAGAATAAACACAAAAGGTGAGGAAATTTGGAGATCAGGCTACATAAACAGAAAAATAAAAAAAGACAGTGAAGGAAACATCTATTCCCTGGAAAAATACTTCATAAACAAACTGGATCCTGGTGGAAACCTTTTAGATAAAATGAAAGCTGGTAGTTATGTAATAAAAGACTTAGGATTTTTTGGTGATAACATTGTAACCTTTGGTTATTACAATAACATCGCTACACTAGGAAAAGCACCTAAAGAAATGGATGGTTTTTTTGATGGTACTATCAAATTCCCAAAATATTCAGACGGAAAAATCATAGACAAAGATGATGTGGTATACATGATAAGTGAAAAAATGGACACTCTTACCCTCTACGAAATAAACGAAGACAGCCTTCTTGTTAAATGGAATAAAAGTATTAATCTAGACAACATAGTTAAAAAAACACAAGATACCGAAGGAAACCTCTACTTCATCCAAGAAACGAATTCTCAATGCAAACTAATTAAAATCTCTCAAGACGCTACTAAACAATACGAAATCAATCTTGGTAAACGCCCTGAACCAAACCTTGTATTATGGTATTTGCCCCAAAGAATCCATAACACCATTTACATCCCTTGGGGAAGAGAAATCTTCAGATTTGATGCTCAAAATGGAAGAAAGTTAGGGAGATACAATGACTAAAGAAACAATTAAATAAACCCGCACTTTATCACAAAGTGCGGGTATTTTTATTTTCCTAAATTACTATCTCAAATCAGGCTTATCAAGTTCACAAATCGGCAAACTACCTGAGCTCCAAGCAGTCCAATCTGAACAACCTGCTTCATTACAAGCACGAACTCTGTATCTAACCACCCTCATATAGTTCTGATCAGCGTTTACGCTTTCAGAATATTTTGAATTTAATAAATCATCAATGCTTAATACACCCCCCCAAACATCGTCTTCAATCTCTATTTGTCTCTCTACATCATAAAATTGTGCATTATCAACACTTGACCAATTAAAGACAACGCTTACTAAAATACCCGACTCCGGACATGACCCTATACTTAAATCAAAAGAAATTGGTGGCGACTCAACAGGATAAACGGGGTCAGGTGGGCTTGAATCATAACATATAGCAGTAGCTCTAACACCTAAATGACCGCTACCAATTTTTCTACTCTCACAAATCCATGATCCACCTCGTGGTTCAGACCTAGTAATAATAACTTCCCCGCTTCCAGGTCCTTGATCACAACTACCACCAATTAAAACTGTGCCGGAGGGACAAGAAGAAACAGCTCGACTAAACCCATCTACCTCATCTTGTACTATTCTTATTGAATTATTTGTTATTGTTGAACTTTCACCACCCCCCTCAAACTCTGAATCGTTCTGATATATATTTCCTTTAATGTTAACTCCTCCTTCTATTTCCCAAATTCCACCTAAATTATCAGGATTATAAGTTATTTCTTTACTATAATTCCAATTATTTCTTTCTTTTGGCGCCATCCAAAACCTTCCGTCAGACACACCCATCTTCACCCCCTCATTTACAAACAATCTATTTACATTCATATAACCATCAACATCTAACTCATATTGAGGATCTGTTGTACCTATTCCTACATCACCCCCGTTATAATAAAGACCACCATCCCCACTAGTCCAAGCTCCGGAAATTTGATCCCACTTTTGTATACACTTACTTCCTTCATCTGAGTCTAAACACAAACTATCTTCTGTCATCTTTGGGTAAGACTTTAAATTTCCAGCACCATCAGGTATACCTATTTCATAAGCTCCGATTCTACCTTTATTGCTTTCTGTTTTAATCTTAAACTGATCGCCCTCACTTTCATCAATAGGATTACTTGTAATACCTCCTGGGAAAGCTTGCGTTGGTTCTTCCCAGCTTCTAGGACTTGCCTGAGCTCTCACAAAATCAATCACCATCATTCCTGCTACTAAAACAAGAACTAAGCAAAGATAAAACAACGGATTTTTAAATAATTTCATATTTTAAAATTTAATAAACTTTCTTTATATAAATTATATCATATCATAACCTAACAACCACCCCGTTATCCACAAAAACTAAAAAAATAATTTTAAATAATGTATAATAAAACTAATGAAGAAAAGCATAATATTATTAACCTTAATAGCAATTATCGGAATAGGTCTTCTCGGTTTTTTTGCTGGAAAAAAACTAGGCCGGGAACAAACCCAGGAAAAATTTAGTGCGGTTCTGAATATGGCCTACCCAGCTCCCCCTCAAAATCTAACCACCACAGGAGGAACAATCACTGACATATACGGCAACAGAGTAACAATAGATATGATAGACCCTGAAGATTACCTCCCTCACCCAGACGGCTCCCCTCACAAAAAAATTGAAAGAGAGGTAAAAGTAGATAACCAAACAAAGATCCAAAAAATAGACTACTCCAATCCTCAACCAGACGGAACCCCGGCAAAAACTGAACTTGATATAACAGACCTAAGAAAAAACCAAGAAATCACCATCTACACAAAAGAAAACTTAAGAACAAACAAAGAAGTTACCGCCACTCAAATAAAACTTTATAAATACTAAACCCTCTTAAAGAAGCAAGATCAAAGGCGAACTTAATTCGCCTTTTTTTAGTACTATCAAGTTGTCTGGTTCAAATACATATTACTCAATTAACACAACGAACCTTCATTTACTAATGTAATTTACAAATTCCTAAAACATTCCGTAATTTAAAAGTAAAGACGTTTATTACTTATACCCACGCACATATCAGAAAACGAGCTCCTTATAAAAATAATTTCATGATAATCTTATTTACAAAACATAACATCAGTTTTCTAAATTCAGCTATTTAAACTTTGACAGATTATTTAACAAGTATAATAATTAAGTTAGCATTCTTGTAAACTTCAAAACAAAATAAATATTTCTAGAAAGGTGGTGAATTGTTATGAAATCGAAAAAAGATTTTTTTTGGAAAGTAACAATTAAACGAAGGGTTGTTAATGGTACTGTTCGTTGCCAAACCCAATGTCGGTGTGGTAGTGGAGGTAATAATAAATGTGGTGGCAAATGCAATAAATAATCATCCGTTTATTATTTACAAGGGTATGACAATAAATTTGTTATACCCTTTTTTTATATTCTTTTAAAAAGAAAGTACTATCTTCTTTTAATGCTTTATCCCAACCAAGAGAAGGATTTCTTTTAAATACCTCTTTTACAAGCCAATAGCCTATAGAATAACCGGT
>DATGCT010000010.1:0-4528 GCA_035311565.1 Minisyncoccota bacterium
AGAACCTGGCCTTCTAACTACCAGGTGATAAATAAAAGATGTCAAGAAAAAGGTTAGTAAAAATAATAACAGGAATTTTACTATTATTCGCTGTATTTTACAGCGGATATTATCTCGGAAACGTATCAGATAAACCTGCCGATGACCTAGAAGTTCCTGAGGAGGGTAAAAGTGAGCTTATTGACAGCAACTTTTCTCTTTTCTGGGATGCTGTAAGAATTGTTAAGAACAAATTTTATAAACCAGATAAAATAAGCGATCAAGAAATTCTCTACGGCGCTATTCAAGGAGCTATGAAGTCTTTAGAAGATCCATACTCAACCTTTTTTAAACCATCAGACGCTAAAAAATTCGAAGAAGACATCGAAGGAAGCTTTGGAGGTATTGGGGCTGAGATAGGAATAAGGGATAATCAGTTGATAATTGTGGCCCCTCTTAAAGGCAACCCTGCCGAATCAGTAGGTCTCAAGGCCGGGGATAAAATATTGAAAGTAAATGATGAATATACCAGCAACTTTACTGTTGAAGATGCTGTAAAAAATATAAGAGGAGAGAAGGGAACGGATGTAAATCTCCTCATCATGAGAGATGGCTGGAAAGAAGCAAAAGAGTTTACAATAACCCGAGATAAGATTATAATCCCCACGATTGAGTATGAGATGAAGGATAATAAAATTGCATATATCCAACTTTTCAGTTTTAATGGAAACGCGGTAAGTGAATTTTATCAAGCCTCATTTGATCTGCTTCTTAAGTCACCTAAAGGTTTAATCCTTGATTTAAGGAATAACTCCGGTGGGTATCTCCAAGTAGCTAACCAGCTTTCTGGATGGTTCTTGGATAAGGGAGACATCATTACTAAAGAAAAGTTCCGTTCCGGAGAAACTAGAAATTTCAAAGCAAGAGGAAACGGAGCTTGGTCTAATATTCCGATAGTTTTGCTTGTAAACAGTGGTTCAGCCAGCGCATCTGAGATTTTAGTAGGAGCCGTGAAATACCACCATTCAAACGTCACAGTAGTTGGAGAGACAACCTTTGGTAAAGGCACTGTTCAAGAAGTTGAAACACTTAAGGACGGTTCTAAAATAAAAGTCTCCGTTGCTGAATGGCTTACCCCTGATGATAAATCAATAAATGAAAACGGAATCGATCCTGACGTGGAAGTAAAAATCAAAGATTCAGATACAAAAACTGATCCTCAACTCCAAAAAGCTTTAGAAATAATTAGAGAAAAATCAAAGGACGTAAAATCAATTCCAACACTAATATTATGAAAAAAAAGATAAAAGTAATACTCTTAGAAGATATTCCTCAAGTCGGTCGTAAATATGAAGTTTATGAAGTAGCCCTTGGTTATTTCAGAAACTATCTGCTTCCAAAAGACTTAGCTGCAATTGCCACTGATGAGATTTTGAATGAACTTAAAGAAGAAAGAGAAAAAGCCAAAAAGGCAAAAGAAAAGAGGATTAGCGCCAACAAAGATAAAGCTAAAGAAATAGAAGGTAATACGTATACCTTCATAGTAAAAGCAGGCGCTAAAGGTCAGGTATATGGCTCTGTAACTGCAGAAGATATAATAGAAAAGGTTTCAAAAGATGGGTATGAAGATATTAACGTAAACCTTACCCACCCACTTAGAAACTTAGGAGAGGAGCAAGTATGGATCGATTTCGGTGATAATGTAAGAGTTCCAATAAATGTAATTTTGCAAAAGGAAGAAAGCACTAAAGAAAAACCTAAGAAAGAAACAGAAGAAGAGAAAAAAGAAGAAACAGAAAATAATGAATCCAATAAAGAAAAAGAGGAAGACGAAGAATCAAAGCCTGAGGAAGAAAAATAATGAATCATATGTTTTTCTAAAAAGACCTTCTTTAAGGAAGGTCTTTTTAATTTTATCCTTACCATGTATAAATAAAATATGAATAATGTATTAAATGTATATAAGCCTTTAGGAATGACAACCTTCCAGGCTATAAAAAGATTTAAAGAACTAAACCCTGATTATAAAAATATTCCCATTGCGTACACAGGGCGTCTAGACCCTATGGCCGAAGGGGTTTTAGTTTTTCTTGCGGGTAAGAAACGTTTTGAAGCAAAGAAATTCCAAAAGTTAAACAAAGAATATATTGCTAAAATACTTTTTGGCTTCTCAACTGACAGCTATGACCTTTTAGGGATTAAAAAAGAGAAGAGTAGGACTAAAGTAACTAAAAAGGAGGTGGCTGAGAAATTAAAGAAATATGAAGGTGAAAACAAACTTTCTCTTCCTCCCTACTGTTCATATAAGATAGACGGCAAACCAATGTTTCACTGGGCTAGAAACGGGAAGCTGGATAATAAGGAGATTCCTCAAAAAAGGATGAAAGTCATAAATTTAAGTTTTGAAAACTTCTATTATATATCCGATAAAAAGTTATTACGTTATATCACGGATACAATAAATAAAGTAAGAGGTGATTTTCGACAAAAGAAAATCATTAAAAATTGGAAAGATATTCTTCAACCTCTTGAAGGAACTAAATTTCCTATTGCTCAAATTAGACTTAAGGTTTCTGGAGGTACTTACATAAGATCTATAGCTGAAAACTTAGGTAAAGAAATGGACTCTGAAGCTCTCTTGTTTAACCTTAAAAGAACTAAAGTAGCTGACTTTACTTTTGAAGAAGCAATCAAATTTTAAACCATACTTTTAAAAAAAAATAAAAAGAGTAAAATATAAGTACATATGAAACTCTCATATCAAAATGTTAGAAAAGCTGGTTTAAAAACCCGGCGCAGTTTTACAAAGGTTATCCCTATTTTATTAGGAGTCTTTCTGCTGGTCAGTCTTTTAAAAGTAGCGGTTCCTAAAGAATTTTATGCTAAAGTTTTTTCTGGTATTCCTTTGATCGATTCTTTTATTGGAGCTGTTTTAGGTAGTATCTCTGCTGGCCATCCTTTAACAAGTTATATTATTGGAGGAGAATTATTAGATCATGGGGTTTCCTTAATTGCTGTCACCGCTTTTCTTCTTACCTGGGTCACAGTAGGGATTATTCAACTTCCAGCTGAAAGTTCAATTCTTGGTAAAAAATTCGCAATTGCTCGAAATATTATTAGTTTCGTTTCTGCTATAGTAATTGCTATTCTCGTTGTAATAATTATTTCTCTAATATGATAAAAATAAAAAACAAAGAAATACCAAACGGAATTATCTTCTTTCTTCTTGTAATTTTTGTGTATCTTGGATTTTTATTTATAAATCCTTCTTTAATTTCCGAATCTTTTGAGGTATTTTTTGATCTGTTAATTAAAATAGCCCCAGTCCTAATTTTTGTATTTGCTCTTATGTTTGGGTTTAATCTTTTTATAAAACCAAAGACAGTTCAAAAATACCTTGGCCAAGAACGAGGATTTACCGGTTGGTTAGTTTCTATAGTAGGCGGCATTATATCCATGGGGGCAATTTATATGTGGTATCCGCTTTTAGCAGATCTTAGGAAAAAAGGAATGAGCGATGCTTTTATCGTAGCTTTTCTATATAACAGATCAATAAAGCTACCCCTCTTGCCTTTCCTTGTTTATTATTTTGGTTTTAATTTTACGGTAATTCTTACCGTGCTTATGATTTTATTTTCTATAATCAATGGATTTTTGGTCGATAAAATAATTAATAAAAAATCATGAAAATAGCTATAGCCACTTTAGGGAAGGAGGAAGATAGCAAGATTAGTGACCAAGCTGCTCGAGCACCGTATTTTCTAATCTTTGATGAGAAGAGCAACCTCATTGAAGCTTTAGAAAACATTCATGCTGATAAAAAAAGAAACGCTGGTGGCTCCGCCGCTAGATTTTTAGCTCAGAAAGGAGTAAATCTATTTATTGCTGGTAATGTCGGAGGTCGAATGGCTAGAATATTAGAGGCAGAGGGTATAAAATATCAGGCTAAATCAGGAAACGCAAAAAAAGTAGTCCAGAGTATAGAATAAATTCCTGCTTTTTATTAACAAAAACCCGCCGGTTTAACCGGCGGGTTTTTTTATCTATGTTTTTTGATTATTTACTTTCTATCTTTACCTTCTTCTTCTTGGTCTTTTCTGTTTTTGGTAAAATAATCTCAATCACGCCGTTTTTTGATGAAGCCTCTACATCATCAGGGTTAATTTTAGTAGGTATCGGGATAGCTCTTTGAAATCTACCGTAACTTCTTTCATATCTATAAACTTCTTCATCGTTCTCTTTCTCTTCTCTTTCTATTTCACCGGAGATGGTAAGAGAATCTTCATCCACCTCGATATTTACATCTTCCGGGTTAATCCCCGGTAGATCTGCTGAGACCTTCACCTCATCTTCATTTTCTGAAAGATTTATCCTAGGGAAGGCTGATCGAGCAGGGGAGAATTCACCGAAGCTTTCAAACGGAGCCCAAAAACTCTCATCAAATAATCGGTTCATCGCATCCCGCAAAGACATGAAAGTGTCTTCTGGTCGTGAAAGAGATTTATCCTCCTTATTTCTGTTCATATTTTTTGGTTGATTAAGTATTAGT
>DATGCT010000011.1:0-4341 GCA_035311565.1 Minisyncoccota bacterium
GTATAGGTTTTATGTAGATTATCCCGACAATACTAAAGAGGCAGTAAGGATTGAAAGAGATACCGGTAACGTCGGCATCGGGACAACAACTCCATCCTCAGCTTTGGAGGTTGATGGAACTATCACAGCGGATGCGTACTCTGGTGGTTCGTATGGAGGGACTGTAAGTGCAGGGAATGTATCCGCAGGTGAGTTTGGTTCTAATACTGGGGGTGGAAACTATATCTTCCCGGCAAGAGTAGGAATACAGACTACAAGCCCTGATACAGCCCTTGGGTTAGCTAATAATACTTGGCTTTCTGCGAAGAATAGTGCTGGAGACGGCTCAGTTAATATGTTTAAGGTAAATACTGATGATGAGATAGAGGTAGGAGGTACCTTGAATATAGGGACTATTGAGTTGTCCGAAGATTCAGGAGCGGTAGGGTTGGTAAATATGCCGGTTTCCGCTACTCCGGCAGCGGGTACCGAAGAGAGTTTTTCCTTCTCTTTGGATTCTAACGCTGTGATGACAGTATATGGTGAAGCAGATGGTTCTGGAGGGGTGCAGAACAGAAGTGTTGATATTGCCGATGATCTGGATGCAGATGGTGATGTATACCTTGGCTCAGCAGGAAGTGATATATACTTTGAAGGTTCTGCTAATTCTAACCTTGATATGGGGGGCAACAACATTACCGGGGTAAGCAAGTTTACTGTCGCTACCATTGACCCGTTGTATGATATAGGGGGGACTAAGTATTCTACATACGCTGCTTCGGTAGCCGGGGGAGTGTACGAAGAGGTGGTAGGAACAGCCTTGTTAAAACACGAGAAAGGCAGAGTGTATAGCTATGAGGTTGATTTTGATGAGGTGGAAGAGGGAGGAAAATTGTGGTTGTTCAGGAAGGTGGCTGATTTTGGAGAGGACTGGTCTGATTTGGGGTTAATACTGACCCCAGAGAAGGAGGGAGGTTTTTGGAATGTAGCGTATGAGAAAGATGTTTTGGAGAATAAGCTGGTGCTGTACGCTAGAAGTTTTGGAGAAGAGAAGGTTGAGTCATTAGAGGTTTCGTACCGGATGACAGCTCCAAGGTTTGATCATGGAGACTGGCCAATAAGGGCTGTAGATCAGTCGGAGAAAACACCATTAAAGATTAATAATTAATTATGAAATTTTTAAAGGATTTATTTAAAAAAATAAAGAAAAGTTTTAAAAAAATAGAAAAGAAGGACTTTAGTTTCTTGAAGATGGTATTTTCAGTGCTGGTAGCTTTGATTTTGTTTGGGTTGTTAGTATTGGCGGTGGTATGGGGAGTTCGTCTTATCAGAGGAGAGTTAAAAAGCTTTATTAGAGACAAGCTAGTTTCTGAGATAGTTATTGAAAGAGAGTATGAAGAAGGTCCTAAGGTAGAGCATGTACCGGAGGAAGAGGAAGAGGAAGAAGTAGAAGAAGAGGAGGAAGAGATAGAAGAAGAGGAAAGTTCTCCCGGGGGTTCGGTAAGAGAGAGAGATTGGATAGGTTCAAGCTTTACCGATCTGTTTTCCGGTCGGGGATGGCTTGATATGAGTAAGACGAATATGAATCGTGATTCAGTAACTACTGCTTTTACCTTTCCCCCTCAGTTTTCATGGCGGAAGGCAGGAGCGTTAGGTGTATCCAGCAGTCAGAAGTTTAAATCAGGTACTGCTCAAGGAGAAGGTTTCATATCCTGTATCGATAACAGGTGTTTGGTAAAAGATGGGTTTAGTTTGTACGTGGTTCCTAAGTCAGATAGAGGAGGGTATAAAGATCCAGCGTACAAGGTAAGCTTACCGGATGATATAAGAGAAGGTAATCTGGTTAGTTTGTCTGTAGGAGCGCTGGAGACCGAATGGCTGGTAGGGGCGGTAGAGCAGAGAGAAGGTGAGTATTACGGTAATGTTTACCGAGTCTACCCTACGGTAGGGACAGCCGGATCAGAGGCTAGGTTTTCTAACATATATCAAGGACATAATCTTTTTGTTTCCAAGTATAAAGGCACGATTGGGTTTGGAGGGGTAGATGATAACTTTTTGGTGGTGTACGGAGGATACGAAGGACAGGCGTATGAGGTAACGGACGGTAGTTTTCGAAGTATTTCTCAGTTTTTTGGGATAAGGGTGATGGAGAAGAGAGGCTTTTACCCGCAGGTGATAAGGAAGAGAGGCAACGGAGGAAGTGGTTTTGTTTGGTATGTGTGGAGTAGAACAGAAGGAGTGCCGAAGTTGTTGAAGTTGTTTGAGAACGGAACAGGGCATATTGTAGGATCGATTGATCTTTCTAAGTCATTGTTTGGGAGTGATGCTAAGAAGGTAACCTTTTACTCCGTAGACGGAGGAATGGTTTTAAATAGTGAGGTGTTAACATATGGTGGAGATAGAGAGTTTTGGATATTTGAAGACCAAGGCTTTAAGAAGTCGGGGGAAGGGGTAATTCATTCTTCTAATATCAACACCTACCCAGCTAAGGTTAAGAAAGCCATGATCAGCAGGGTTGATGCAGGTAATGGAGGAGGTGAGGTTAGTTATTATCTTTCTAATGATTTGGAGAAGTGGAGGGAGGTAGGAGTTGATGACTGGGCTGTTTTTTCTGATCGGGATCAGAGAAGGCTTTTTTGGAAGATAGAGGTCTCTCCGAGTGATAATCAGTGGGTTTCTCCGTTTATTGATACCTTACAGGTCGGTTATTACGTAGAGTTCTTATAATTATGAATAAAAAACAGTTAATAATATTAATAGTGTTAGGGTTGGTAGTTGGTTTGGTGTTTTTAGGAGGGGTGCGACAGAAGGTGGATGAAAAAGAGTCTTCAGGGGGTCTAGGCACCGTAGAAGGGGGAACCAGGAAGGAGATATCAGATGATGTTGAAACACCAGAAGCAGGGGAGAGTGTGGAGAATGAGGAGATAGCTGTCCCGGTTACTACCTATAAAGCAAGTGAGAAAGCTTCTGCTTCTAAGAGAGTATTCAATATTAAGGCAGAGGGGTATAAGTTTTCTCCGTCGGTGATTGTGGTGGATGAGAAGGACGTGGTAAATATTGAGATAAAGGCAGTAGATCAAGATTATAACGTGTTTTTCCCTGACTTTGGGGTGTATAAGGAGCTACCTTCAGGGGAAAGGATAGAGCTTGAGTTTCAGGTCTCTGACTATGGGGAGTATGAGTTTTTCTGTAACGAGTGTGAGGAGGAGATGGGAGGTAAGCTTATTGTTAACGAAGGGGAGTAATTGGTAAATAACTCAACGGTTGAGTTATTTGAGTAAAAAACGTTTTAAAATATTTAACTTTTTTGTAGTTATTTGTTTAATAAAAAGGCTTTAAAAGCCTTTTTATTAGTATGAATTATGGAGGTATTTTGATATAATTAAAGTATGAAGCCTACAGAAAAACAACATTTATTTTGGGATACTGATATAGATAAATTAGATGAAGAGAAGGATGATTCTTTTGTTATATTAAGAGTGTTAAACAGAGGAAGAAAGGAAGATATAAAATGGATTAAACAAAGATATGGGGAAGATAAGATAAAAGAGGTATTACGATCAAATCTTTTTCGTCTTGATAAAAAGTCGGCTAATCTTTGGTGTGAACACTTTAATGTTAATGCTAATCAATGTATTCAAAGTCGCTTAGAGACGATACAAAAAAAGTTTTAAATAAGCTTGCAAAGCTTAATTTTTTGAATGAGTTTCATTTAGCTGGTGGAACAGCTTTAGCTTTACAGCTAGGGCATAGGGAGTCTATTGATTTGGATTTTTTTACTTTTAGTAAAACAATACCTGGTGATATAGAAAAAAGAATATCAAGCTTGGGTAAGTATTTTGTAGAACAAAAGGATAATACTACGCTAGATGGTGAATTAGAAGGTGTGAAGGTTAGCTTTTTTGGCCATCCATACAATCAATTATACCCCTTTAAAAAGTTTAAAGAGGTGAATATAGCTGATGAAAGGGATATTGCAGCAATGAAGATAAATGCAGTTGTAGGGAGAGCTTTTAAGAAAGATTTTATTGATATTTATTTTCTGTTAAAAAAATATTCTTTAAAGGAATTAATTAATTTTTTTAAAGAAAAGTATAGTGAAGTTGATTACAGCACTGTTTTGATTTTGAAGAGTTTAATGTATTTTTATGATTTAGGTGGAGCAATGCCTAAGATGAAAAAAAGTTTTGATTGGGAGGAGGCTAAGAAGATGATTAAAAAAGAAGCAGAGCAGTTATTAAAGGATGATTTTGAATAAACAACTCAACGGTTGAGTTATTTGTTGATAAGGGGTGATGGGATTTTTGTTGTTTTATTGTATAATGAAGATAGTGAGGAGTTATTTTTTTAAAGGAGTTATTT
>DATGCT010000012.1:0-3147 GCA_035311565.1 Minisyncoccota bacterium
TTTTTCGTTTACATTTTATCAAAATTATCACTCTCGTCAAGAGAGTGATAATTGTTAAAATCTATGTTATTATATAAGTCGAAACAAATAAATATAATAAAAATATGCCAAATAAAAAATTATATCGTAGCGAAGACAACAAAGTGTTTGCCGGGATAATCGGCGGGATAGGAGAGTATATGGATGTTGATCCTACCATTCTTAGACTAGTTTTTATTTTTCTTGTAATGGTTACCGGCATCATTCCTGGTGTTATTGCTTACTTCGTTGCAATGCTAGTTGTTCCTAAAAAACCAAAAGAAAAGGTCGAAAAAGAAAATAAGAAAGAAAATAAAAAAGAAGAAAAAGATGAAGAAGATAAACACTAAAGCCTTGGCAGTTTCAGGCGGTTTAATTTGGGGAGTTCTTATGTTTCTCACCACCCTTCTTTCTATTACCACCGGTTATGGCACAGAGATGTTGGAAATATTTAAGAGTATTTACCCTGGATATTCAATAACTTTAGTTGGTTCGGTTGTAGGATTTGTTTACGGATTTTTTGATTTATTTATTGCTTTTGGAATATTTGGTTGGTTGTATAATAAGCTAAAGTAGGAAAATAAATTTTGACCAAAAAACAACCCATTACAACGGGTTGTTTTTTGTTATAATTAATTTATGACCACAAAACCAAAAATAAAGATTATAAAGGCCAATGGAGAAGAGGAACTATATTCTCCAGAAAAATTTAGAAGTTCCCTTGAAAAAGCAGACATCTCTAAAAAATTAATTGATGCTGCTCAAAAAGAAGTTGAGGAAAAACTTCATGAAGGGATGACCACTAATGAGCTATATGATATAGCTCATAAGTTTTTAGAGAATAAAAATACTAGCTCCGCAGCAAGGTATTCTTTAAAGAAATCAATAATGCAGCTTGGCCCTGCCGGTTATTAGTTTGAAAAGTATCTATCAGCGGTTCTTACAGCACATGGTTACCAAACCAACACTAATCTTCATATGCAAGGAAAGTGTATCACTCATGAGGTAGATGTTACCGCTGAAGATGATAAAGATTTGTTTATTATTGAGGCTAAATATCATAATTCTCGAGGAACTAGATCAGATGTGAAAACTGTTTTGTATACTTATGCTAGGTTTTTAGATATAAAATCAAATAAGAAAAAGGATATTAATTACGAGCCTTGGCTTATTACAAATACTAAATTTACAAGCCAGGCTATTAAATACTCTGAGTGCCAAAGTATTAAGGTGACAGGCTGGAACTACCCTAAAAAAGAAAGCCTTAATAATTTAATTGAAGAAAAAAATTTATACCCTGTAACAGCTATTCCTTCGGTTAATAGATATGCTAGAGAACAGTTTTCAAAAGCTGGAATATATTTTGCTTCTGACCTAAAACGTTTTTCATCTCAAAAACTTAAAGAAAGATTTGGAATTTTTGAGGATCTTGCTCGGAAAATAGAAAATGAAGTTAACGATTTCATAAATAATAAATGATTGAAAGTTTTGTTCTAGGGGTGGTTCAGGGAATTGCAGAATGGTTGCCTGTTAGCTCAGAAGGAATTATTACCCTTATTGAGGTTAATTTTTTTGGGAAGGTAAATGTTGTTCAGATAGTTCAGATTGCTTTATTTTTACATCTCGGCACCTTTCTTGCTGCTTTAGTATATTTTAGAAAGAAGGTTATTGATATATTTAAGAATATTTTTCAATATAAAAAAGCAGATAAGAAAGAAAAGAAACTTATTAATTTTCTTTTTATTGCTACAGTAATCAGTGGAGGAGTCGGTTTGTTGATCTTAAAAGGTTTAAAACATTTTAAGTTCGTTGTCTCTTCTACCTCAGAAATAACGCTCGGTATAGGGCTTTTATTGCTTATCACCGCCTTTTTACAAATCAAAAAGAAGCAAGAAGACAATAGAGGGGTAGAAGATTTAAATTTATGGGACAGCATTTCTTTGGGGGTGGTCCAAGGTTTTGCTGCCTTGCCCGGTCTCTCTCGATCAGGTTTAACAGTATCTACTCTTCTTTTTAGGAAAGTAAACGAAAAAGATTCTTTAAAGTTAAGTTTTCTTCTTAGTTTACCTATTGTGTTGGGGGGTAACATACTTTTAAACTCAGAGTATTTTAACTTTTCACTCGATTCTTTGATAAGCTTATCAGCTTCTTTTCTTTTTGGTTTGTTAACCATTCATTATCTTTTAAAGTTAGCCAAAAAAATAAACTTTGGTTGGTTTGTTTTTGCTTTTGGGGCTCTTATGATAATAGCTTCTTTTATCTAAATTATTTATAATTAAAACATGAGAATAAAAAGAATATTTAAATTTTTAATATCAATCATCCTTCCTTTAGGAGTAGGCTTTGCTTCTTCTTTTGCTACTATGAGCTCTGTTTCTACCTGGTATCAAGAAATAGCAAAACCTGTATTTACTCCACCGGACTGGCTTTTTGCTCCTGCTTGGACAGCTCTTTATGTATTGATGGGGCTTGCTTTTTACAACATCTGGATAAGCGAAAGTAAGTATAAGAGTAAAGCAGCCTTTTTCTTCCTTATACAGTTAGTTTTAAATGGTTTGTGGTCCGTAATATTTTTTGGCTTACAAGCTCCTTTAGCAGCCTTTGTTGAGCTTGTATCACTTTTAATTTTAATAATTATCACCACTTATTATTCTTATAAAATATCGAAACACACCATCTGGTACTTATTACCCTACATTGGCTGGGTAACTTTTGCTGGCGCTCTTAACTTAAGCATTGTTTTACTAAACTAAAGGTTTTTAATAGATTTTCTCTTACCCCTTGACTTTTTATAGTTATGGGTATATATTCATAATGTAAAAGGTCGAAAAGAAAAAACATTAAACAAAAATAAATCTATGCCTATGTTTGATGGTACCGGCCCACAAGGTCTTGGTCCTATGACAGGTCGCGGTTTTGGTCCTTGTGCTCGTGGATACGGCCGAGGATATGGTCGGGGACCTAGACGCGGTTCTGGCTACGGAAGAGGCTTAGGATATGGTTATAGTCCTCGATTTGGTTATGACCCTAACTATAGTTATCGAGAAAGAATGGTAACTAAGAAAGAAGAGGCAGATATGTTGCAAGAAGAAGCTGATGAGCTAAACAAAGAACTGAAAGCAATCAAAG
>DATGCT010000013.1:0-7645 GCA_035311565.1 Minisyncoccota bacterium
GACCCGGTAAAAGGTTTTGTACCGGGTGATACACCGGTGGTTGAAGAAGTATTTATCTCACCGGCTCGTCATTTTATCACCGAAAAACAAACAAGAGAGGAGGCGGTAAAAAAGATCGAACGAGAGCTTCAGGAGCAGTTAGAAAAATTTAAAGAAGAGGAAAAGTTTTTGGAGGCAGAGAGATTGGAAAGGAGAACAAGAAATGATATAGCGATGATTAGAGAGATTGGGTACTGTAATGGAATTGAGAATTATTCCCGCCATCTTTCAGGGAGGGAGCCAGGAGAGCCTCCTTCTACATTACTTGATTATTTACCCGATAACTTTTTAACTATTATCGATGAGTCTCATGTGACCGTGCCTCAGATTGGAGGGATGTATGCGGGGGATCAGTCACGAAAAAAAACTTTAGTAGAGCATGGGTTCAGGCTGCCATCAGCAATTGATAATCGACCGTTGAAGTTTGATGAGTTTGAGCAGAGAGTGGGGCAGCGAATATACACTTCTGCAACTCCTGGAGATTTTGAGGAAGAGAATAGTAAGCAGATAGTAGAGCAGATTATTAGACCAACTGGTTTAGTAGATCCTAAGATCACTATCTCTCCGGCTCGGGGACAGGTTGATGATTTAATTCCTCGGATTAAGCAAAGAATTGAGAGGGGAGATCGAGTGTTAGTAACTACTCTTACCAAACGAATGGCTGAGGATTTGTCAGACTATCTTAAGGAACAAGATATGAGCGTCAGCTATCTTCACAGTGATGTAAAAACATTAGACAGAATTAAGATTCTGACTAAGCTGAGAAAAGGGGACTATGACGTGGTAGTAGGGGTTAATCTTTTGAGAGAGGGTCTTGATCTTCCGGAGGTTTCGTTAGTGGCGATTTTAGACGCAGATAAAGAAGGGTTTTTAAGAAGTGAGACGGCTTTAATCCAGGTTATTGGAAGAGCAGCTAGAAACGTAGAGGGGGAGGTTTTGGTGTATGCCGATGAGATTACAGGATCTGTAAAGCGAGCAGTTGAGGAAACTGAGAGAAGAAGGGGGATTCAGCTGGAGCACAATAAGGAGAATGATATTACTCCAGAAACTATCAGCAAGGATATTTCTGATATTATGCCGATAGGGGTAGACGAGGTATTAGAGCTGGAAACTAGTGTTTTACCGGATGATAAGGAGGATATAGAAGAGATGATAGAAGAGAAAGAGGCGGAGATGGATAAGGCAGCGGAGAACCTTGATTTTGAGTTAGCAGCTGTTTTGAGAGATGAGATAAAAGAGTTATCTAAAGAGTTAGAAAATAAATAAATTTTAAGATGAAAGATACTATAAATATAAAAGGAGCTAGAGAACATAATTTGAAAGATGTGGACGTGGAGTTTCCTCGTAACAAGATGACAGTTTTTACCGGTGTTTCCGGCTCAGGAAAATCAAGCTTAGCTTTTGATACTATTTTTGCTGAAGGTCAAAGAAGGTATGTAGAGTCTCTTTCTTCCTATGCTCGTCAGTTTTTGGATAACCTGGATAAACCTGATGTAGATGAGATTTCAGGATTGTCACCTGCAATTTCAATTGATCAGAAGAGTCATTCTTCTAATCCTCGTTCGACTGTGGCTACTATCACGGATATATATGATTATCTTAGAGTATTGTACGCAAGAGCAGGAACAGCGTACTGTCCAGTGTGTGGGGACAAGATTCAACAGATGAGCGTGGATGAGATTGTTGATGCAGGAATTGAGTTTGCGGGCAAGAGGAAGGAAGGTAAAAGCATGGTAATTTTAGCTCCGGTAGTTAGAGGCAGAAAAGGGGAGTATTATCAGCTGTTGTATGATTTATTGAACGAAGGATTTTCTGAGGCAAGGATTGACGGGGAGTTTCGTTCTATCCGTGATCGGATAGATCTGGATAGATACAAACAACATACAATAGAGGTGGTGACAGATAGAATCAGGTACGGGGTTGATTTTGATGATAAGGATAATAAGTTAAGGTTGTCTGAAGCAGTTGAAGCTGCCGTTAAAAAAGGTAATGGTGCTGTGGTTTTTGTAAGTGGTGATCAGGAGCTTTTATTATCCGCTGAGTTTGCTTGTCCAAAAGACAATTTTGCTTTTCCGGAGATAGAACCAAGATTATTTTCTTTTAACAGTCCGTACGGAGCTTGTGAAGCTTGCCACGGGTTAGGGATAGAGTCTAAGGGCAGTGATGAATTGTGTGAGGAATGTGATGGAATGAGATTAAAGCCAGCGGCTTTGAGTGTGTTGTTAGAAGGAGAGAATATAACAGAGGTAACAGAGAAAACTATCGAGGATGCTTATGAGTTTTTTAAGAAGATGTCAAACAAACTTGATAAAGAGCACGGAGAAATTATTGAGGCTCCGGTACGGGAGATTATTAGCCGTTTGAAGTTTCTTTTGGATGTAGGGCTTGATTACTTAACTTTGGATAGGAAAGCTGGTACCTTATCCGGTGGAGAAGCTCAGAGAATTAGATTGGCTTCTCAGATTGGTTCTCAGTTAACAGGAGCGTTGTATGTGTTGGATGAGCCGACGATAGGGCTGCATCCTAGAGATAATGATCGGTTAATCCAAACATTAAAAGATTTGCGTGATTTAGGTAACACAATTGTGGTAGTAGAGCATGATGAGCAGACAATTAGAGAAAGTGATTACTTAGTTGATATTGGGCCTGGTCCAGGAGTTCATGGAGGCAAGATAGTGGTTGATGGAGAGATACCGGAAATATTAGAAGAGGATAAAAAATCATTAACATTAGATTATTTAAAAGGTAAAAGAGAGGTACCGGTTCCTAACCAAAGAAGAGGAGTAACGAAACAACATGATTTTTTGAGGTTAAGAGATGTTGAAGCGTATAACTTGAAAAGTCTTGATGTTAATATCCCTTTAAGAAGGTTTATTGCCTTAACGGGTGTTTCCGGCTCAGGAAAGTCTACATTAATGGTTGATGTTTTACATAAAGAATTGGCTAATCGCTTGAACAACGCAAGTCATGAACCAGGTAAGGTAGGAAAGATTATGGGAACGGAGTATTTAAGTAGAGTAGTTAATATTGATCAGTCGCCTATAGGGAGAACACCTCGGTCCAACCCAGCAACATATACAGGTTGCTGGGACTACATCAGAGATCTTTTTGCTTCAACTGAGGAAGCCCGAGTTAGAGGGTATAAGAAGGGAAGGTTTAGTTTTAACGTTGAGGGAGGTCGTTGTGAGAACTGTAAGGGGCATGGAAGAATAAAGATTGATATGCATTTTCTCCCTACGGTATACGTAGAGTGTGATGTTTGTCATGGGCGAAGGTATAATAGGGAAACTCTAAAGGTAAAATATAAAGGAAAGAGTATTTATGATGTTTTGGAGATGACGGTAGAAGAGGCGAGGGAGTTTTTTGAAGATATCCCTTGGTTGGATGATCGGTTAGGTATTATGGAGGAGGTAGGGTTAGAGTATTTGAAACTTGGACAACCAGCGCCTACCTTATCAGGAGGTGAGGCACAAAGAGTAAAGCTTGCTCGAGAGTTAGGTAAGAAGAGTGCTCGGAAGACAATGTATTTATTAGATGAACCTACCACAGGATTACATTTTCACGATGTTAAGAAATTGATTGATGTTTTGCAAAAGCTCGTTGATAAAGGTAATACAGTTATGGTTATTGAGCATAACCCGGATGTTATTAAATCTGTAGATTGGATAATTGATTTAGGTCCGGATGGAGGAGTAAACGGGGGAGAGCTTGTTGTGGCGGGAACACCGGAGACAGTTTCTAAGAAAGGGTACAGTCATACAGGGAAATATTTGAAAAAATATTTAGAATAAAAAAAGGACAGGTTGTGTTAACCTGTCCTAGTGATTATTTTAGGTAGAATACTTTTTCTTTTTGAGATTTCCAAACAGCGTGTTTGGAAATCTCAATTATTCTTCCTTCTTTTTTTCTACCTACGCTCCCTTCTTTAGGGGCGAAGTAGATATGTTTTTTTGTTATTCTTTGGAGAATAACAAAAATGCCTATTGCAAGGATGATTCCTGTTGCAATCCACACCCCTTCTTTGATGTAGTTTTTTAATATTTTTCCTAATAGGAAGAATATTAAGGCAATTAAATAACTTAAAAACATTGAAGCGGATTTGTGGGGGTTACTTGCTCCTCCTCCAAATAGTATATAAATTTTAAGCAGAGCCTTTCTAATCATTTCAACCTCCTTATTTAATTTTTTAGAACTGTCCTGATAATAAAATATATTATGGGCTGATGTCAAGATGAAAAGAAGACGGAGGTTAGTCCGTCTTCATTTGATTTTAAAATTTGAGAAGGGTAATGCTGTCTTTAGCCAGGTTTATTGCTAATGTAATGATGAATAAAATAGCTTTTCCGAAGATTAATCCTACAATTCCTGAGATAAAGAAAAAAATGTATATTGAGAATTCTGTGATTATGTTCTTGCTGTGTTTATAAATTTCCTTTACGTTGATGAGAACCATTATCAAAGGCAGGGCAATAGTTAAGATGAGCAAAGCTGAGTTTGTGAGATGGATTACGTTAAGCTCTTTTATAGCTGCAATAAAAAACATGGCTAATCCGCAGATAAAAAAAGGTAAGGGGTTGTTGGAAAGAATTTTCTTAGCTTTCATTGTTGCCTCCTTCCTGTTTAAAAAAGGTATGCGGGGTTATTGTTACAAAAAATATTGTAATAATAGTCACACTGGTTATAAGAATAACTCTTCCTCCTTTTTTAATTAATTCCATGATTACCTCCTCTATTAAGTTGTTGAGTTCTGTATTTAGTTATATAAAATAGTTTATCTGAAGTCAAATTTGAAGTTATTAATTTATAGGAATATATTAGTTAAAGAGTATGAAGAAGAATAAAAAACAACTGTATAAAGATTTTCCTAATAATCCCGGAGTTTACATTATGAAAAATAACTCAGGGGAGGTTTTGTATGTTGGAAAAGCAGGGGATTTAAAAAAAAGAGTCAGCTCTTATTTCTATAAATCTCATAATCGGAGAATTGAAAAGATGGTTCAGGAGATTGAAGATATTGAGCACCAAGAAACAGACTCTGCTTTAGAGGCTTTAATATTAGAAGCAGATTTAATTAAAAAATATAGACCTCCGTATAATATTAAGGAAAAAGATGACAAAAGTTTTTTGTATGTTGAGATAAGTGATGATGATCTGCCTCAAGTAAGATTGGTAAGAGGAAAAACTGAGTCTCAAGGAGAGAGGTTTGGGCCATATACCAATGCTTCTGATTTAAGAAACGCAATGAGGATATTGAGAAAAATATTTCCTTATTCTAAGCATAAGCCGGGGAGGTACGGGAAGGCGGACAGACCTTGTCTTGATGCTCAGATTGGGTTGTGTCCGGGGACTTGTGATGGAAGCGTTGATGAGAAGGAGTATAGAAAGAATATAAAGTCCTTAAAGAAGGTATTAAAAGGAGAGAAGAAAGATTTAATTTTTGATCTTAAAAAACAAATGGAGGAGGCTTCAGAAGAACAAGAATTTGAAGAAGCTGATAGATTGAAGAAGCAAGTATTTGCGTTAGAGCATATAAATGATACAGCTTTAATCAGCGAGCCGGTATTTTTGGAAGAGAAAGGACGAATAGAAGGTTATGATATTTCTAATATTTCTGGTACTTCTGCAGTGGGAGCAATGGTTGTTTTTGAGGGTGATATGCCGAATAAAAATGAGTATCGGAAATTTAAAATCAAAACAATTGAAAAACAGGATGATACAGGAATGTTGGAAGAAATGCTTGATAGAAGATTAACTCATGATGAATGGGAACTGCCGGAATTAATTTTAGTTGATGGAGGAAAGGGGCAGGTAAATGTTATGGAAAACGTTTTGGATGAACATGGTTTGAGTATTCCTGTTGTGGGGATTGCTAAGGGTAAGAAACGGAATAAAAATGAGTTTATAGGTAAGGTTCCAGAAGGTTTTAATAGGGAGACATTAATTAAGGTTCGTGATGAGGCACATAGATTTGCAATCAAGTATCATAAAAAAGTGAGAAAGAGAAAATCTTTGGGGGAGTAGTATATTGACAAAATAATATATTTTTACTATACTATAGATAGTAGTTTGAACAATGTAAAAGGAGGTTGTAATGAAACAAGAGCAAGAAAGCACTTTTAAGAAGGTGATGAAATGGGTAAAGATTGTTTTGAAGATTTTAGTAGTAGGATTGCTCATTTGGAATATTTATCAATCTAGTCAGATTGATAAATTAGAAGAAAGAATTGAGAAGATTGAGAAGAAAGTAGTTCAAAAATAAATAGGGAGTTTTATTCAAAGCCGTCGTTTATAAAACGGCGGTTTTTTCTTTGGTTGTTAATTTTGAATATATTATTTGGTATAATGAAAGAGAATTAGAAATTAAATAAAAATATGGATATTATAATTGATTTTTTAAATAAAGGTTTCTGGTCGTATGAATTTTTAGGTAATACAGTTGGTGATTATGTGATTGCCTTAGGGGTATTTATTGGAGTTACTATAATTTTGAAAATATTTCAATTAGTTGTTCTAACTAAGTTAAAAGAGTTAGCTAAAAGAACAGATACCGATGTTGATGATGAGATTGTGAAGATAGCAGAAAGTTTGAAACCGATCTTTTATATCTTTGTAGCTTTATATTTTGGTTTGAAAGCTTTGACTTTGGCTTCTATTTTATCTCAGGCGATTAATGTAGCAATCATTGCTGTTTTGGTTTACCAGGTTTCTAAATCTTTGAATGTTTTTATAGATTATATATTAGATAAAGCAAGAGAAAGAGAGGCGCAAGGTAGTACTAAAACAGCTATTCAGTTAATAGGGAAGATTGTGAAAGCAACTATTTGGGTTATTGCAGTTTTGTTAGCCTTGTCTAATTTTGGGGTTAATGTTACTTCTTTGATTGCCGGACTTGGTATTGGTGGTATAGCGGTGGCAATGGCTGCTCAAAATATATTAGGTGATCTATTCAACTCTTTTGTAATTTATTTTGATAAACCTTTTGTAGTTGGTGATTTTATTGTCGTTGGAGATAAGAGAGGAACAGTTGAGAAGATTGGGATCAAGACAACGAGAATTAGATCTTTGAGCGGGGAAGAAATTGTGTTTTCTAATACTGATCTTACTTCAGCAAAGATTCATAATTATAAAAAAATGGAGAAGCGAAGAGCTTCTTTCAAATTTGGGGTTACGTATGATACGCCACCAGAAAAGTTGAACAAAATTCCTAAGATTGTAGAGGAGGTAGTAGGTAGCATTAATGATGTTGAGTTTGATAGAGGGTTTTTTGAGAAGTTTGGTGATTCAGCAATTGTTTTTGAGGTGGTGTATTTTGTAGATAAATCTGATTATAACTTATACGCAGAGAGAAATCAGGAGATTGGATTTAAGCTGAAGAAGGAATTGAATGATGAAGGGATGGAGATGGCGTTCCCAACCCAGACAATTTATTTGAAAAAGGATTAACATGAGAAGAAAAATAAAAGTTGCAGTATTAATGGGTGGCCCTTCAGGAGAGCATGAGGTTAGTTTGAAGACGGGGCAGCAGGTTTTGGATGAGATTGATAAGAATAAGTATGAAGCTTCTGAGGTAGAGATTAGTAAGGATGGAGATTGGGATGTGGAGCCT
>DATGCT010000014.1:0-22476 GCA_035311565.1 Minisyncoccota bacterium
TAATATCTCCTCTCCTTCCAACGTTTCAACTACAGGATACTCTGTACCCTTATCAAAACTAACTACTTTCCCTACCGTCCCGTTAACATACCCTTTGTCAAAATTATTCTTCAAAAACATAACCTCCGCCCCTTTCTTCAAAATTAAATTCTCCGGTGCTAAACAACCTCTTTTTAAAATCTCAACCAACACTTCCTTCCCTTTGCTGCTCATTCTAAAATTAACCTCCTTCTCATCTATTTTATTCAACTCTCTTTTGTTAATAACATCTACATCTCTGTTATGAGTGTATAACCTTGTCGGCTTAATTTTAAAATCCCTGTCACCCTCCAAAAGATCCTTCCTCAAGCTATCATCCACTTCCTGTCTCCTTATCCTCCCTAGGATATCTGCTAACCTTCCTTTAATATGTCGGTGTTGTTCTTCAAGATAACAAACCTTGGTATTCATCTCTCTCCAAACATACGACTCCGTAATAAACTTAACCTCTCTAGCTTCTCCACCTGCTACCGGAGGAAGCTGGAAAAAATCACCAGAAAAAACAACCTGTAACCCCCCAAAAGGCCTTACATCCCCTCTCAACTCTCTACATATCCTATCCACAATATCAATTTGATACGCATGAATCATCGAAACTTCATCAATTATCAAAACCTCCGCGTTAGAAACCCTCTTTCTAACATGAGACTTGGAACTTAAATCATCCAAATCATCTTGATTTAAAGTTTCTCGAATTCCTAACCCTGACCAGGAATGAATAGTTTGTCCGTTCATATGAGTAGCCGCAATCCCTGTTGAGGCTGTAACAGCCACCGGAACATTATTCTCCTTCAAATATTCTACATACTTATTTAATACATAAGTCTTCCCGCTGCCTGGTGGACCAGTTAAAAAAACATTCTCACCTGTTTTTAATATTTTTAATGCTTGGTCTTGAGTCATGGAGACATTATATCATCTAACCTACACAATTTGACAAATGGTATAAAAAACAAAATACTTAAATCGGTAATTTAACAAAAAAGGAGTACAAAAATGATTGACATCAATGATTTAGGACTCAAAAGAATTTTAGAAAAAATTAACCCTAAGAAGGTAAAGGACCCGAAAGACAAAGTGAAAGAAAATGAAAAAGTCTTAGGAATTCTGGATGAAAAAGGCATCAAACTCTACGGTGCCTGGAAAGAAATTAAACAAAGAAAAAGTAAAAAAAGTAAAAAAATTTATGACAGAATTCATCACAGAGAAAGACAAAGTTTCACAGAAAAAGAAGTAACTCAACTAACAATAAATCAACAAATACCAAACATAATTGAACAAATATTTTGGGTTCATGTTCAGAAAAAGTTTCACCACACCTCTAAAAAACTAGCCATCAGAAAAAACTTCAAAGTAGTAGTACTCCCTCCTTATGACCAAAAATAAGAAAAAGACCTTGTCTTTAAAGACAAGGTCTTATTTTTAAAAAATTTAAAACGGACAACTGATTTGCTGTCCATCAATCCCTACTTCCTCTACCTTCTTCTGAAATTCTTTTCGAAATTCTTCCTGGGCTTCTTCTTCATCCATTCCCCAGCCAAGGCATGAAAAAATTAAACTACCATTCAAACCTTTAGAACGGCAAGCCATATCCTCTAAGATGGCTTGATCGTCTTCTCCGGAATACTCAACGCATTCCACCACACCGTTCTTCTTGAAAAAAATAGCGCCTAGGAAACAATCGGCCCAATGTTCGATCTTCTGGTGACGATTACTCATAACTAACCTCCTTATTTAGTTTTAAACTCAAACTACATTTTATGTTAATCCATCACTTTTATTCTGTCAAACAATAAAAGGTTATCAACGTCAACTCAACAAAGTTTTTTCAAATTCTTTTATCCCCTTCAAACTATTTTTATACTCTTCAACATCCGGAAAATCTAAACTCACTATCATCTTATAGACCTTAGCTATCAACTCTTTAACTCTTTCCACGTCTTCCTTCTCTATTCTCAAAGAAAGGTTTATCACTTCATTATCTACAGGTTCCAAAAACTCCAGCTCTCCCTGCTTTACAATATAATCCTCAAAATCCCTTGAATTTTCTAATAATATTTTATAAAAAATCAGTTGATTTTTATATTTCCAAAGTTTAATTTTTTCATACTTCCCTTTCCCTTTCCAATTATCTACTGCTGAACCAGTCTTAAAATCAACCACAAACGCCTCTTCATCATCTAACACAATCTTATCTACCTTCCCTGACAAAGGCACTTCATCAAAAACCACCCCCTGATCCCAAAAATTAAACTCAGAAAAATGATCTTTCTTAAACTCATCCTTTCTTTTTTTATAAAAAATAGATAAAGCATCCTTTCCTCGATTTAAATAATTATCAAAATTATTTTCATCCAACCTTTCCATACTCAAAAAATCCTCAAACCATCCCAAAACTTTTGAGACGGACGGTAACTCCCCTTTATTTTTCAAAAAGGTATAAACCTTATGAACTGTTCTATGCATCGAGGTTCCATAAGACAAAGAAGGTGTCTTAGGTTGAGGAAACCTCAATAAATTCTCTTCAAAAAACTTTTTAGGGCCTCCATCTACCACATTCAAAAACTTATTTAAATGAGTGGCATTTAATTTATAATCCTTCAATATATTTTCTAACAAGGCCTCTTCTCCACCGCTTAAAGAAGACAGATCAAAGTCATCCCAAGAAGATAGAATTTCTTTCTCTTTGTCAACCTCCGATACCTTAATAACCTCTTTTGATAAATCAGTCTCTTCTTTTTCTTCTAACCCTTCCAAAAACTCAAGTCGAGAAACTTTGTCTCCAGAATCATCAAACTCATAAGAGGTAAGATATAAATTATTAGCTGCTCTTGTTAAAGCCACATAAAATAATCTAAGCTGGTCATCCCTATTATCCCCGGCTGGCTTAATAGGCAAATTTTTAGGAAAAGGAAGCTTAGAACCCCATCCCTTTCTTGCCCATATCTTATCCTGACAACTAATGACAAAAACTGTATCAAACTCCATCCCTTTCGCTTTATGAACACTCAACAATCTAACTGCATCATGTGAATTAACAAACACACTGTTATCCGTTAAAGATTTATTGTTATCTTTATGAATCTCAACAAAATCAATCAAGTCACTTAAACCTATTTCCTCTCCTTTCTTGTACTCTCTCAAAGAATGGATAAATGTTCTCAAACCTGATAGAAAAATAATATATTTTGTTGGGTTTTCTTCAAAATTTTTATTTGAAAAGTAGTACTCCTTAAACGGACTTATAAATGAATCTTTAGATTTCTCTTCGTTCCCAATCATCTTATCCAAAATCTTCTCCAAACGTTGATGCTTTGCATACACAGATAAATCAACCAAGAAATCAGCCACCTTACGAATTTTAGAGTTATCACTCTCTTTCATACACGAAAGCCAATCTCTTCTTGAGTTATATGCTTCTCTAGAAATTTTCCAAACTAATTCCTTGTCTACCCCCCAGAAAGGATAGCTTAAAATCTCAGGTAATAAATAGTCAGCATCTTCTTTATCAGGATCAATTAAAGAATCAACAAACCTTGCAATTTTTATTAACTGTTTGATATGTGGATATTCCAAAATATCCCTTTGTTTTTCATAATTAATAGGAATTTCAAACTGATTTAAATAAGACACCACCTCCTTCAAATATTTATGATTTCTCGAGATGACCGCAATCTCCTCCGGAGATTTTCCTTCTGAAATTAGTCTATTTATTTCCTCCGCCAGCCAATAATACTCGTGAGAACGAGTAGAAAAATGCTTTGCTACCACCTCTCCTCCCTTATCTTTTTTGGCTTCCAACTCCTTATTTATATCCTCCACAACATTTTCTAACCTTTCATCTCCCTGTAAAATTATTCCTCGTGCAATATCCAAAATACTTTGATGAGATCTGTAATTTTTTGTTAAGGTAACTATTTCAGGATCTCTGTATCTATCTTTAAATCTAAAAATATTAGAAATCTTAGCCCCTTGAAACTTAAAAATCGCCTGGTCATCATCACCAACCACCATTATATTCGGCCGTTTTTCATTAACCTCCGCCCCCGTTAAAAGATAGATCAACCTCATCTGAGCATCATTAGTGTCTTGAAACTCATCTACCATGATATATAAAAACTGTTCCTGTAATTCGTAACGAAGCTCATCATTTCTTTCTATAGCTTGAATAACATCAAGAATCATATCATCAAAATCATAATACCCTCTTTCATACATCTTATCCTGATATTCTTCATATACCTCTGCCAAAGCCTCCATCTTTTCCAAATACTTCTCGGCTTTTAATAATCGTTTACCTTCCTTATTCTTATAAGTATTTTCCTTTTTCCATTCTGATAAATAACTTGTTCTATCCTCCTCTACTGACTTACCTAACGCCCTACCTAAAGAATTCTCTAAAGCTTTATCCAAAGAACTCATATGATCAACCGGAAAATCACGCATATTCAAATCCTTAATCTTTTTCAAAAGATCCGCCACCTTGTCAAAAATCTTCTTACTCACCCTGTTACTAAAAACATCATCTACTAAAGAATTCAACTCCTCTATTACTTCCTCGTTATGTTCTAATATTTTAAAAAATTCATCGGGAGTAATACCTGCTTTTTTCAAATACTGCACCCCTCTTATTACCGGCTTAGAAAATATATATCCTTGCCCAGAATGAGTTACCTTCAAAGGATTGTCATACTCAAGACCATCAAGAATCTCATCAACTAAACTCATCTGAGCTAAATCATCAATAGAATTAAAAACCGCCCCCTTATGAAAAACCTCCGGATGACGATTCTTAATACTCTCCCCAAAACTATGAAAAGTGTGTACAGCTACCTTGTAGGCATCCTCCCCTATCATCGACTTCAACCGCTCTCTCATATTAACCGCTGCTGAATCAGTAAACGTCAAACACAAAATATTCCTTGGAAAAACATCTGTCTCCTTTAATATATTAACCGCTCTTAGACTCAAAATCTCTGTCTTCCCTGATCCTGGACCAGCCACCACCAAAACAGGCCCCTCAATAGAGTTAACTGCCTTTTTCTGCTCTTTATTAAGCTTTTTAAATCTTTTTTCAAAATTTTCCATACAATACCAGTATATATTATTAACCTATAATATAAAGAATTTACAAAACCACTGTTGACTTTTATATACATAAATATACTCTAAAAGTAGGACCTTAACCAAAACAAGAAAGGAGGTTATTATGCATCCTAATGGCCTCGAAACTAGAGCTGAGAAAGAACGCCTGATAAGAAGTGCCCAAGACAAGATAGATGAAATCAACAGAGTAGGGAAAATAAAACAGATCCGGATCAACAAAAAAGAATTCTACGCAGGCCTTGTTATTAAAACAGAACCAAAAGAAAAATACACTTATCTTCATATCATAAACGGCAACCAAAAAATCGGCCCCCAAGTAATCAAAATACCCAAAGAAATATACGAAGATTCTCAAAAAACAAAAATCCACACTAGAAACCTTATCGAACCCGGATTCCCAAAAGAAGATCAGTTTATCCCTCTAGACAAAAACGGAAAAATAACCACCGATCCTCAAAAAGTAACTTCTTTCCAAAAAGAATCCCTCGAAACAATTTTTAAAAATCTTTAGCTCTAGTTTATCAAAAAGCCTGGAGAATTTTCTCCAGGCTTCTTTTTATTACCTACCAACCTCAACCTCTACAATCCCCGCTGCTCCAGGAGCTACTTCATACTTTGAAAACAAAATAACAAACTTTGAATCAATTACATAAAAATCATCCAAGTCATCAAGCACTATCTCATCTGAAATCCCCGGGAAAACATCAAAAGCTTCCTCCTTTTTCTCTAAGCTTAACTTTACCTTATTTAATAAATCACTAATCTCCTCTTCAGATAAAATATCAGATAATAAAACCTGTTCACTCAATCTTTTATCAAAAACAAAACTTTTTACTGTCTGATTCATATTAGCTCCGCCCGTATACTCTGACATATAAAGAACGTAAGAAATAAAATTTCCTGACGTATAAATATCACCACCTAGATTCAAAGTATACTTATAAGAAAAACCATCCTCTCTCATCCTTCTTACCTCTTCCTGCGCTCTCCCTTTAAAATCACCAACCCTCTCATCTATAAAACTCTTAACACTCTCAACCCCCACAACTCTCCCTTGGGGATAACTAATCTCTATTTTATAATCCTCCGTTTCATACACTTCTTTCACAAACTCAACTCTCCCTTGATCTTTCTCTACCAAGAAAAAATAAGTTGCTACACTAAAAAAAGCAAATAAAATTACTATTAAAACAATAAAATATTTTCTTTTCATCACCCATATTATACCACCAGCTCCTCACGTTTAACACTTTTCCTTCTCATGATATAATGGACCCAGTCGAAAAAACATAAATTTAAAAATAAATATGAAAGGATACGTAGATAACATAGAAGATATAACAGAAGATAACCAAAACTTTCGTAAGGTTTTGTACACCGCCAAAAACAGTCAGCTGGTTGTAATGAGTCTTAATCCTGGTGAAGACATCGGCTCTGAAGTCCACCAAGATCTTGATCAATTCATTAGAATCGAAGAAGGAAAAGGAAAAGCAGTTCTTAACGGAGAGGAGCATGAAATAAAAGAAGGTTCTGCAATAGTAATCCCAGGAGGCACAAAACATAATATAATCAACACCTCTGACGAAGAAATGAAGTTATACACCGTGTACTCACCACCAGAACACCGAGATGGCGTCCTTCACAAAACGAAAGAAGAAGCTGAGGCAGACCATGAACACTTTGACGGCAACACAACTGAGTAATCATCAAAAAACAAAAAACCCGTTCTTCCTAAAGAACGGGTTTTTTAATTATCAAAAGGCAGTCCCTGAGATTCCCAATTTTCAATAATTATCTTATTCCCTTTTTTTCTAACAACAACTTCCTGATCGCTATTCCAACCAAAATCACGAATATAATCAATAGGAATTGTCACACATATACTTTTTCCACCCCCGGTCTTTGTTAATTTCCTAATATATTTATCATCTAAATTTTTAGATCCCATTTGTACATATAAATTAAACCGTCTCCCGGCCTTTTTTATAATTATATATCAAAAAACCCGCCTGTCTAAGGACAAACGGGTTGCTATATCGAATTTACCAAACTCTTAATTCGATCTCTCTCTTCCGGATTATCTATTAACTGAGCAATGAAATGATGTATATGCGGATCCCGTTCTGACTTAAAACAATCTCTTAAAAACACAGGGTCAAAATCATTTCGGTATGACAAAACCATTAGAGCAGCTTTTTTTTGAAATAAAGGTACATCATTTTGAATTCTTCTACATAAACAAAATAGATATAAATCATCCTTTTCTTTTAAATTCTTAATCACTTCTCTGCCAATCATAACGACCTCCCTTATATTAAAATTTTAATTCGCTACTTTAATTATAACTCTCTTTCGCTAACTACTAAACTTAGTTATCCACATCATCATAATATTTCTTCTCTTCTATCTCCTCTGGAAAATGTTTCTGGTCGTCCACTTCTTCATCATGAGCGTACTTATACCCCTCACCATAACCCTCCTCCTTCATTAAATCAGTAACTGCGTTTCTCAAATGCATCGGTACTCCAAACGAACCTTCCCGAGCATCCTCCTTAGCCTTCATCAAGGCAGCATAAGCTTTATTAGATTTCTCTGCTTCAGCAAGATAAACAGTTCCGTGAGCCAAATTTATCTGAGCCTCCGGCAATCCTACAAAATCCACTGCTCGAGATACTGCGTCAGCCACTAACAACCCCTTAGGATCAGCCATCCCCACATCCTCACTAGCAAAAATAACCATTCTACGAGCAATAAACTTTGGATCCTCTCCTGACTCAATCATCCTTGCCAACCAGTACAACGCCCCATTAGGATCAGAATCACGCATTGATTTTATATATGCTGAGATAAGATTGTAATGCTCCTCCCCTTTTTTATCGTAACGAAGAGCATGCTCCTCTAATATCTCTTCTAAACTATCCTCCGTTATCTTATCCTCTGATAAGGTTTTTGCTACAAACTCCAAAGCATTTAACCCCACCCTTGCATCACCGTCAGAAAAATTAGCTAACTTTATCAAAGCTTGATCAGTAACCTCTAAATCATAATTTCCTAACCCTCTTTCTTTATCGTTCAAAGCTTTTTTAAATATTTTTTTCAAGTCACTAACTGAAAGTCTCTCCAAGGTATAAACTGTTGACCTGGAAAGAAGTGGTGATATAACCTCAAAAGAAGGGTTCTCTGTTGTTGCCCCTATTAACACAACCGTCCCATCTTCAACATAAGGTAAAAGCGCATCCTGCTGAGCTTTGTTAAACCTATGAATCTCATCAATAAAAAGAATCGTCTTTCTATCATGAAACTTCAATCTATTCTTTGCCTCCTCAATAGCCTCCCGAACATCATTAATACCCGTAACAACAGCAGAGAAAGGCTCAAACTTTGCCCCTGTTTTCTCAGCAATAATCCGAGCTAAGGTAGTTTTTCCAGAACCCGGAGGACCCCAAAAAATAACAGAGACTAAAGCATCTCTATCGATGGCTTTTCTAAGTGGTGAATCTTCCCCTACTAAATCTTCTTGACCAAAAAAATCACCAAAATCTTTTGGTCTCATCCTCTCTGCTAAAGGAGCGTTTTTAAACTTGTTCTCCTCTGCTTGATTATCAAATAAATCCTTGCTCATATATCTTTATTATCCACCTAAACCCCAAACTCTTCAAACAACCTACTCGTACCTTAAAGCCTCAATCGGACTTTTCTTAGCAGCTTCCTTAGCAGGATATATTCCAAACACTAAACCAACCAACACCGAAACACTAATCCCTACAAGCGCCGCAGGAACAGAAAACACAAACCCCCAATCCATAGCAAGAACCTGACTTAACCCGATTGCCGCTACAAAAGAAAGCAAAGCCCCTACAATAATTCCTATTATTCCTCCTACACCAGTTAAAATCACAGATTCTAGCAAAAACTGTTTTAAAATATCATCCTTAGTAGCCCCTAAAGCTTTTCTTAAACCAATCTCCCGAGTCCTTTCTGTAACCGAAACAAGCATTATATTCATAATTCCTACTCCTCCAACTACAAGAGCCACTGCCGCTACTGAAACTAATAAGGCCGTTAAAATCCCCGTAATCGAACTAACCCTCTCTGCAGCATCCGCCTGAGTTTCCACCCTAAAATCATCCTTAGAAGGATCCTCAATATCATGTAGCTCCCTCAACGTAAGCGTGATCTCTTTCTCAATTCTTGGCACTAAATCTTCACTCTCGGCCTGCACAATCAAAGAATGAAAATGATTAATTCCAAAAAGATACTGCTGGGCTGTTGTATAAGGAACCATGATCATCTTATCCACATTAAAAAATGACATCTGACCTGTAGAAGACATAACCCCTATTATCCGAAAAGGTCTTCCTTTTATTTTAATCTTTTCTCCTAAAGCTTCTGAATAACCAAAAAGTTCATCTTTAACATCAGAACCAATGACCGCTACACTAGACTTACCTTTAACATCGGAGTCACCAAAAAGAACTCCTTCTGTAGGGTGTATATCTAAAACCTCTGCCAAATTCTTCTCCGATCCAATTATACTTGCTCGATAAGTCTCTCCGCCATAACTTGCTGTTTCATTCTGCATTACCACAGGTACAACTCGTTTCACTCCTTGAACATTATTTGGGTTCTTCAAAGCTTCCAAATCCTTCTTTCCTACTGAATCAGAAAATAACTCTCCAAAATCAGACGGACCTGAGGGCTCTCTCCCAGGTTCAACGCTAATATTAGTAGCCCCAAAAGCCTGAACCTGGTTCAAAATCATTTCTTCCGCTCCCTGCCCCACAGAAACAACTAAAATAATAGCCATAACTCCAATAACAATTCCTAAAATAGTCAAACCTGTTCTTGATTTATTTGCTTTTAAGCTGGTAAGAGCAGTTTTTAATGTGTATTTAATATGCATAAATTATTTCTTAAAATCTCTTGATGTTCTTCTGTGTTTAACCCTACCATCAGAATCAACTCCACCATCTAGAATATGAATAATTCTTTCAGCATGCTCAGCCGTATAAGATTCATGAGTAATCAGAACAATAGTATGGCCTTTGTTCTCATTTAAATCCTCTAAAATCTCCATTACTCCTTGACCAGATTTAGTATCTAAATTACCAGTCGGCTCATCAGCAAATATAACTTCGGGCTCATTCACCAAAGCACGAGCAATAGCTACTCTCTGTTTCTCTCCTCCTGACAACTGAGAAGGAGTATGTTCCAATCTATGAGAAAGACCCACATCATCAATTGCCTGATAAGCTAAATCATCCCATTTTGACTCCGGAATATCAGAATACACTAAAGGCAACACTACATTATCAAAAACGCTCCTTCTGGAAAGTAAATTAAAAGCCTGGAACACAAAACCCATCTTTTTATTCCTTACATTAGCAATTTCTTCTTCTGTAAAATCATCAAAAGTTTTTCCTTCGAAATAAAACTCACCATCAGTCTGACGATCTAAAAAACCTATTATATGAAGAAGAGTTGATTTTCCAGAACCTGAAGGCCCCATTACCGCCACAAACTCTCCTTTTTCTATATCAAAAGAAACCCCGCGAAGGGCTCTTGTTTCAGCTCCGTCGCTTTTATACACTTTTGTTATATCTCGAGCTTTTATTAAAGACATCATTCCTCAATAAATACAATTACTCGGTCACCCACACTAACTCCTTTCTTTATTTCTACATTTCCTAATGACCCCTTCAATCCAATCTCGACTTCTTTCTTAACTACCTCATCATTCTGATCTAGGATCCTAACATAATCCTTGCTTTCTTCATTAATTACTGCTCTCTGAGGCACATAAACCACATCTTCTCTAACTCCGGTAATAATATCTACATTAGCTGTCATCCCTGATTTTATACGCTTATCAGATTCTACAAACTCAAGAGTAGCTCCATATGTAGAAACCCCTTCAATCTCAGTCTCCGACGAATCAACTGAGATTAACTCCGCCTCAAATGTTTCATCCTCTCCGTATGCATCAAGTGTCACTTCAGCCTTATCACCTACCTCAACCTTAGAAACATCAACCTCTGGTATGTTAACCTCTATCTTAAAACCAGAATCAGAAACAACAGAAACTACTTCTTTATACGCATCTACAATCTCTCCAATCTCTGCATCAACTTTTGTTATAACTCCAGAAAAAGGAGCTCTTAAAATCCCTTTTTCTATCTGAGCTCTAATATTCCCTACATTAGCTGTCATTTTATCTACCGTAGCTTCCTGAACAGAAACCTTTTCTTCAGTTGCTCCTGCCAGCAGCTGATTAAGTTCACTTTGTTTTCTTGATAAAGTAGCTGTTTTCAAAGCAATACTCTGTTCCAATGAATTCAAACTGGATAAAATACTATTTACATTATCCCTTGCCGTACTCACCTTAGTTCTGTAAGAAGAAACATCACTATCTGAAAGCTCACAATCCACTACTAAAGTATCATTTACTTCGTTCAAAAAATTAGTTACCAAAGAAAGATTTTCTTGAGCTTCGTCTAAAGCATCCAGTAACTTAACATTTGAAATATCATCAAAACTTTTTATCTCCTCTCGCCACTCCATCAAAAGATCCTCCATATTATTTCTAACAAAGTTTGCTTGATTCTCCTCCCCACTATCACAAGCGTCATAATCTAAAACATAAGAACCGCTTGATTTTTGAAAAAGTTCAGTAGTTTTAGCTCTTACCGCATCATCAGCCTGGGCATAAGCATCCTCTATATATGTAACAACATCGGCATACTTATTAACCAGATCCTGTTCTGCCTCCTTTATCTCGCTTTCCTTTACATCAACCTCATAAGAGGTTGGTCCTCTCTTTAATTCCCTCAACTTAGCTTCTTCAGCCTTCAAACTTGCCTTCGCTTCCTCAAGCTGAGCATATAAATCATTTGACCCTAAAGAAACCAAAGGCTGACCTCTATACACCTCATCTCCAGCTTTCACATTAACCCTGCTCACTCGTCCGCTTTTTTCAAAAGCAAGATCAACTCCTTCTATAGGCCTTACATCACCAGTTACACTAACCTCCTGCCTTATATCTCCTTTCTTAGCTTTAGTATAATCATACTTCCCCGACCCTTTTGAACCAGAAAAGATAAAATTAAAATTAAAACCAAAACTACCCCTCCAATCCAAAATATAGGCTTTTTAAAAAGTTTTTTTAACTTATCCATATCCCCTATATAATAACTTTTTTTAAAGAATATGCAACCTAACTAAAAACCTAAAACCCTCTGCCAAAAGCAGAGGGTTTAAAAGCTTAACAAAGTTTTTACTCCATGTCAGTACTGGTTCCTTCTTCTGTTGGAGTAACATCTTCTTCTGTACTTGTGCTGTTGTCCTCAACATTACCTGAAAGATCACAGGTATAAGCACAAACCTGAGCACACATATCAGCATCAGGTGCACAAGTTGTTCCACATTCACTAAACACTCCTTCTCTTGCTTCACAATCAGCCTCAAAAGGACCAGCATCTAAATCAGTATCTGTGGTATACACAATCTTGTTCTCATACTCTTCCTCGATAGGAAGATCATCACCAGGGGTAGGCCCCTTTTCTGCCTGCTTACTCGGACCAATCACATAATACAGACCAACTAACACAATTACTGCAAGTATTAAATAAAATAATTTCTTTCCCATAATTTTTTATTAATTAGTCAAACAATACGACCTTTCACCCTTCTCTAACATATACTAAACACTATTTAAAAAATAAACAACCTTATTATTCCACAACTGCACTTTTTATAAACTTCAAAAATAATGGGTGCGGATTCAAAGGATGAGACTTAAACTCTGGATGAAACTGACTCGCTACAAAGAAAGGATGCTCATCCTCCGCAAGCTCAGCCACCTCCATTAACTTTCGATCTGGAGAAACACCTGAAAAAATTAATCCCTTTTCTTCAAAGTCATCTATATACTTAGGATTTACCTCATACCGATGACGATGCCTTTCAAAAATCAACTCATGATCTCCATCCAGATCATATTCCTTATCTTCAATAAACCAATCAACCTCTTTATACGCTTTATAAGCTATTGTCCCCGGCCTTAAAACAGCCGGATAAGCCCCTAATCTCATAGTTGCTCCGTACTTCCCTTCTTTCATAACCTCACTTTGCTCAGGCATTAAATCAACCACTGGATAATCAGTATCCAAATTAATCTCGGTGGTATGCGCCCCCTCAAAACCACACACATTCCGAGCATACTCTACAAGCATAAGCTGCATTCCGTAACATAATCCGAGAAAAGGAACATCATTCTCTCTAGCATACTCTATTACATTAATCTTCCCTTCGATCCCTCTGGACCCAAAACCACCTGGCACTATTACTCCATCACATTTATTAATCTTTTTTAACTCTTTATCTTTACCCTCACCTTCAAAGTCCTCTGAGTGCAGCCACTCTATCACCGGTCTCTTATTCTCTTGATAAGCAGCGTGTTTAATAGCCTCTATCACTGAAACATAAGAATCACTCAACACGAAATCTCCAGAAGCAAAATACTTACCTACTATTCCAATAACTAACTCTTCTTCAGCTTCATGATATTTTTTAGCAAACTCCTTCCAATCTTCTAAATCTTTGCTTCCAGAATCCATCCCAAATTTCTTCAAGATTTGATCTGTTAAACCATACTTCTCAAAGTTAACCGGAATATCATAAATACTTTCTACATCAGGCGCTGAAATAACATGCTCCTTCTCAATATTACAATGAAAAGATATTTTTTCTTTTCTTTTCTCGTCAATTTCTGTACTTGCTCTTGCAATAATAAAATCAGGGTGAAGCCCTGTGTAGTTCATATCTCTCACAGCATGCTGGGTTGGTTTAGTCTTTAATTCCCCTCCTCCCTTAGTCTGAAAAGGTAAAAAACTAACCATCATGGTAATCACATCATCCGGATTATCCAACTTCAACATCCGGATCGCCTCAAGAAAAAGAACGTTTTGGTACTCCCCTAACGTCCCTCCAATCTCTGTAATTACAAAATCAGCGTCATCTTTCTCTCCTGCTTTTTTAATTTTAGAAATAATTGCTTTTGGTATATCCGGCACTACCCCCACACACTTTCCTCCGTACTCTAAATTCCTTTCCTTGTTAATAACTGAGAGGTAAACACTCCCTGTCGTCATATAGTTTCCTTCATCAAAATCTCTTTCTAAAAATCTTTCATAGTTACCCATATCCATATCACACTCTGTTCCATCATCTAAAACAAAAACCTCACCGTGTTCGGTGGGGTTCATAGTTCCCGCATCAACATTTACATATGGATCAACCTTTATCGCAGAAACTGAAAATCCTCTCGACTTTAACAACCTGCCAATTGAAGAAGAAGCTATTCCTTTACCAACTCCGGACATAACTCCTCCGACCACAAATATATATTTTGTATCCTTCATTTTTTAAAAAAATAATAAAATTTTATCCGACCCATTTAAAATAATTATATCATACAAAAAATTTCCTATAAATTAACCACTTTTATTGTATAATTAAAATATAAAATAAAAAATAATATGAAAAGAAAACATATAATTAGATTAGTCGAGTTCTTTGTAGTAGGATTAATATTCGGTATTGTGGAAGATCTTCTTGCTATCACCTTATCCACCGGAGCAAAAATAACAGGCAAGACTATCCTTATTGCCTTTTTAGTCGCTCTTCCTTTCGCAATATTCAGTGAGTTGGTAGTAGACCACCCTGACTTCAAAGAAAAAATTCTTAAAAAGTAAACTTTAACCGGAACACCTCTCGATTATAATCGGTGCCGTGTTTGATTCACGAGCTACCAACCATCCTGCCGCAAAGCCTGACAAAGCAACAATTACTAAAATAATTAAAAATAACCAAAAATACTTATTTTTCATAAACTAAGTTGACTTTTACTCTTTCATTGTATATCATTTTAACCGTTGTAAAATAAAAAAGCTAAAAACAAATGGCACACGTAAAACAAAAAGGAGGCTATAAAGGAAGTTATGACTCAGAATCAAAGCGCTTAGGCGTTAAACTTTTTGGTGGCCAAAAAGCAAAATCCGGCGATATAATTGTGAGACAAAGAGGTTCAAAATTCTATGCCGGAGAAAACGTAAAAAAAGGTAAAGATGATACCCTCTACGCCATCAAAGAAGGAAAAGTAACCTTCAGCAAAAAACGTAAAAAAAGCTACGATGGAAAAAATAAAAAGATAAACGTAGTTAGCGTAAAATAACTTTTTTTAAAAACAAAAATAAACCACCTGATCAACAGGTGGTTTTTAAGTTTTAACTAATAACCTAATAAACGTAAAATATACGGCAATAAATAGGATAAAAATCCACAAATAAAAATTCCCCAAAGCGTATCCACAATTGTAATCTTCAACCCCCAATCAGCAAGCGTTGCATAATTAGTAAGATCATAAACACCGTACACAATCAAACCATACAACCCTCCTAACAAAAAATTATCAAAACCGAAACCAGAAATCTTTGGCATCACAAAAAATATAATCCCTGCTGGTATCAAAAAATAAACAAACAAAGCAACAAACCAATTCTTCATCAAAACTCCTTCTTCATTTAAAGATCTAAACTGATTATTATAAAAACCCTTCATAACAACTCCTAACCAAATAAAGTCTATCAATAAATAGATAGGTAAAATTATTAAAAATATTTTTAAATAAAGATTCATAGTCAAATTATAGCACAAAGCCCTACGTATAGAATACGTAGGGCCCTTATAAAAATCAATTTAGATAATTAATTACTGACTTTGGCACAAACTTCCTTAAAGAGTCAATTTTTTTCTCATCTAACAAACGATCAATTAACTCTTCATTTACCTGTAAATAATCGAATGTCGGACCAATGAAGAAAGTTCTCACCTCCGAACTATTAATCTGGTTATACAAGCTATCATTTATCAATCTATTAATAGACTTAGAAACATAGACATCCTCAATAATTACAGAAATATCTTCTTCCTCGATTAATCTTGGAAAATCACAACAAACTTTAATTTCCCTCTTATAATCTAAACCTTCTCCCTCAATTGAATCTTCCAACATGCTAACTCTTTCGATTTCTGTAAATCTTGACTCTCCATTGTGAATTATAGCGATTAAAAAATTATCAAAAATATCTAAGCAAAAAGAAATAGTCTCCAAATTAATTAAGTTTACCGGATCAAATGTTCCCGGATAAATTGCATTAATCATACCAAACCTCCTTATATAAATTTTCAAAATTACCATTTAAAATATAAAGAATATTAAACCAAAAATCAACTAAAAACAAAGCGCTTTCCAGCGCTTTGTTTCAAACATACAAGATAAAAGTTACTCTTCTACTAACTCTAAAACACTCACAGCTACTCCCTCTGAAAGATTTCCCTCGTTTACAGGAACACCATAAACCTTTACTCTCTTATCTTCAGCCTCAGAGATAGAACTACAATCTCCTTCTTCTAAAACTTTACATTCACTATCTTCCTGAAATACTAATTTTACGTTAGCTCCTGGGGCTCCAGGTTTATCATACACAAGATAATACACTCCTTCTTCCATCCCCGGATTGCCATAAACCATCACTCCTTCTTCTACAAAAGAGTACTCATCCATTCCTTCATCAACCTGAATTTGCTCATCCTCTATCTCGTTATCTAAATTAGTATCTACTCTTTCACCAGTTATTAGTAAATAAACTCCAGCTACTACGGCCAACAATATTAATAATAATGTAAATTTTTTACTCATTATTGTTTTTATTATTTACTTGATCGACTATTTTTATATTTCTTACTATTACATCTTCTACCGGCCTGTCATTCTCACCTGTTTCCACCTCTGCGATCTCTTTCACCACATCCATTCCTTTCTCTACTTTTCCAAAAACTGTATGCTTATCATCAAGAAAATTATTATTACTTACGTTTATAAAAAACTGGCTTCCATTTGTATCAGGTCCCGAATTAGCCATCGCTATAGTCCCTGACATATTATAATTATCTTCATGAATCTCATCTTCAAACGTATAACCTGGTCCCCCTGTTCCCCATCTATCCTTCAAAGAATCATCCTTGCTTAACGGATCACCCCCTTGAATCATAAAATCTCTAATAACTCTATGAAATTTAGTCCCTTGATAAAAATCATTATTAGCCAACTTTTCAAAGTTGGCTACTGTTTTCGGAGCCTGTTCCAAAAATAACACTAACTCAATATTTCCAAAATTTGTTAAAATAGTTGCTTTCACCTTTTTTTCATTGTTAGTTTCATCATCAATCTCTTTATAAAACAAAAAATAACTAGCCACCAAAACCACTAATATTAAAATAAGTATTAGCAAAGCCTTCTTCATACTTACATCATAGCATAAAAAACTACCCTATACCTCTAATAAACTAATCCACCGGCCGATATAGTGTGTGGCAACAATAACCAAAACAGCAATAAGCAAATGCTCCCCTATTACACTCCAAACATTATCACCGTTCTCTAAAGCTATATAATAACTAAATGCTCCTAGTAATAGTAACCCCCAAATAATACTTACTACTACCGCCAAAGATAAATCTAGAAACAAAACAGGAATCACAAAACTCAACGCAAAAATAAACTTACTCAAAAAAGTAGAAATGGTAGCCACCCAAATATTTTTTAAATTATTGCTTCCTTTTGACTCTTCAGAAATATGAATACCCAAAGAATCAGAAAGGGAATCAGCTACAGCAATAGTAAGAATTCCTCCTATTACCACAATCTTTGAATGAGTCCCTGAGCTTAACCCAACGATTAACCCTAGGGTAGTAATAATCCCTGAGGTTAAACCAAAACCTATTCCTGTTTTTATAGAAGAACGCATTTTATATTCATTTAACTTTCCCAATCTTTAATTATTATTTGATTATTCTCGTCATCAATCTCAAGCTGAACCTTCTGGTGTTCCTTCCAACCCCATCTCCTTATAACCTCAATCGGTAAGGTTATTCCATAACTGGAACCACCAGCCATCTTAGTAATCTTCCTTATATTCTCTTCCCCTTGTTTTCTTCTTGTTTTCATAATTTCTACGTAGATATCTACTGAGATACCTCAGTAGATAAATTATATCACAAACCTAAATCCTCAGATATTTTCTGCATAGATCTCAAAACAATTCCTACAAACTCTTCTAGATCTAACCCTAACAAACTCTCACACTGTTTAATATTTTCCCTATTAACACTACTGGCAAAATCTTCTTCCTTAAAACGATTTAAAACATTTTCCACCTTCAAATCACTTATTCTTTTTGAAGGTAAAACAAGCGTCGCCGCCACAATCAATCCTGTCAAAGGATCAGCACAGTACAAAGACTTAGCCATCAAAGTTTCAGGTTCTACCCCATGAGCCTCATTATGAGTCAAAACTGCATCACAAACCTCTTCTTCAAAGCCCCACTCTCTCAACATTTCACTACCCACCTTAGAATGAGTCTCCAAATCACCCTCAGTCTTTTCATAATCAATGTCATGTAACAAACCACAGACTCCCCATTTATCAACATCTTCATCAAAATAATCAGCAAGCTCTTTCATTGCTGCTTCTACAGCCAAACTATGCTTCACCAAATTATCCTTATTAAGATTTTCTTCTAATAAATTTAATACTTTGTCCCTTTCCATGTTTTTATTATAACAAAAGAACCCCACAAGGGGGTTCTAGTTTTACTAATACCCTACTCTAAAACTTTAATAACGAGTTAATCCATCCATAAAATTCGGCATAACAATTAATCACAATCTTTTCTAAAGCTTTTTTTGATGATTCTTCTAGGTTTTTAGTGATAACCACTAAATCAATATCAGGATCCCACATCAAATCAGCAGCAAAAGATCCAATAACATAAACCCTTCCAAATTCTGAGTAAACATCAATAATATCAGCCTCATCAAGAAGAACTTCTGCGTCACTTTTAACTTTTTGTGAATGTTCCAAATGATTCATTAACTAAATTATACCAAAACAAAAAGCCCCTTTTCAGGGCTTTTTAAATATCTGCTCCGGGGGCCGGGTTCGAACCGGCGGCATGATCCTTAACAGGGACCCGTTCTACCACTGAACTACCCCGGATCGCTTTTAAATTCTACCAATTTAAAAAAATTTTACAACCCCCCCTTATAAAAATATGGAGGGATCTTGCAATCCCTCCATACCTTTTATCTAAACTTTACTTACTCAATATCTACCCTCTTCACAAAAGCTAATCTTTTTGAGTAAAACAAGTAGCCAAAGACTAAAACCAATATTGCAAATAAAACAATTAGAAGCGTACTAACATCACAACCTCCTAATAAACCGAGGCTTAAGATAGCAAATAAAGATACTGGCTTCTTAACCAAAACTGAGGCTGTGTCCGATTCTGAATCCTGATCATTAAACACCATAGCAGAGTTAATCAAATTAGTAGTTTTATCCTCAAAATTTTCTTTTGACTTCAGCTTCACAGAAAAGACTACCTCTCTTTTCTTACCTGGAGCCAAATCACCTACTCCAACTTCATTTTCTGTAAGATTTCTTACATCAGATCTTCCATCTACCTTAAGATCATTCTGAAAAATAAACTCTATAGGAAGATTGTCTTTCACACTTATATCTCTTACTACCTTCCCACTATCAGAAGATATCTCAATCTTAAACTCTAAAACATCAGAAGGATGGGCTTCTACCTGCCCTTTAACCCACTCATCATCTCCTCGGGAAATATTTCTTACCCATTTCTCTACATTAATTAACTCTTGATCATCTTCTATATCAATCAATGATTGAACCCCGGTGTATCCACTGTTCTTAACCAGAACCACCATACTGTCTGAGCTAATCATCCCATCATTGTCAGTAGCGGAGAACACACAAGTATCATAAATATTTTTTGTTACACTTGGTGCCTTATATGTTGGGTTCTTAGAATTACCATTCACTAAGGTTCCTCTCAAACAACCCCAGGAATTAATAGTTATCCGACCGTCAGAATCATAAGCTGAACCACTCAAGGTAACACTTTCATTTTCAAACACTTCTCTGTCAAGCCCAGCATCTACTACCGGCCCTGATTTATAATCCTCGTCTTTTGTTTTAAAGAATCTATTACCTCCGTAATAAACTCCTTTTTCATTCTCAATAACTGCTCTAAAGTTATAAATTCCATCTCGAACAAGATTCTTTAACTCTACACTAAACTCACCTATCTTATTCCTTGTCATCTTTTGAGTAATGTTTCCATAATCATCAGTTCTTCCCCACTCAAACCATACCTTAGCTTCATCACCTCCTCCTAAGTCCTTAATCTGGCCATTCAAAATAGCTGTACTATTTGTAACCTTAGTAGCCTCTTTAGTATCTACCCTTGCTTTAGTAACACTATCCTTCACAAAAATTATCATGGAATCAGAATCAACATTATTATCTTCATCTTCTACTGTCACGTTACAATGATATGTCTCGTCTTCACTCACTGATGGAGCATAAAAAACAGGTTTTAAAACATGACTGTTAGATAAGCTTCCTCCATCACAACTCCAGTCATAAGTAAGTCTATCACCTTCTGGGTCATAGGAATTAGCTTCGATAATCTTACTCTCATTTTCTACAATATTTAAAATAGAACCAGCGTCAATATTTGGTGGATTATTAATCCTTTCTCCACTTGGGTAATAACTTCGATAATAATAAGTATTAGAACCTCCCCCGTCATCACTATCAGAATCAGTTCTAAACTCTCTATCTACACCAAACTTTACCCCCTTAAAGTTCTCGGCTACTGCCCTAAAGTGATAAGAGGTATCTTCTGAAAGATTAGATAAGTCCCACTTAAAAGAACCCGGGTTAGACAAGCTAACCTTAGGTGTAGTATTTCCATATGAGTCAGTAGTTCCGTACTCAAACCAAACATCTACTTTATTATCTCCCCCAAAATCTCTTACCTCTCCGTTCAATCTTGCTGAATTAGTATCCACACTACTTATCACATCAGTAACTACTACTAACTCGGGAATCACTCTATTTTTCACCAACACATTAACAGAGTCAGAATCACTTAAGTCTCCATCACTTACAGAAAGAGTACAAATATATGTAGTATCTTCTAATACTGACGGAGCATCAAATACCGGGCTTAGAGTATCAGAATCAGATAAACTTCCTCCGTTGCAACTCCAGCTGTATCTTAAATTAGATGAATCAGGATCACTGGCTGAGCCACTTAAACTAATCTGATTATTCTCATACACCTCTAAATCACCACCAGCATCTGCTGTTGGAGCAACGTTAGGAACCCCGCTATCTTTAACTAATATATTTACATTGTCAGAATCAGATGATTCCCTATCACGCACCGTGAAAGTACAGATAACGTTGGTATCTGAACTCACAGAAGGAGCGTTAAAAGTTGTATTTAAACTATATGAATCTGACACCGAACCCTTATTACAACTCCAACTATATCTCAAATTATCTCCATCTGCATCATCTACAGACACAGACAAAGAAACAGTTCCTCCTTCACTAACCTCCGTATCACCAGTAATACTGGTAATCTCTGGAGGATTATTTGAGCTTCCTTCTTTTACCAAAACGTTAACCCCGTCTCGGTCCACAGACTCTCCATCACTTACAGAAAGAGTACAAATATATGTAGTATCTTCTGATACCGACGGAGCACTAAATGTTGGAGTTAAAGTGTTAGCACCGGACAAACTACCTCCATTACAACTCCATTTGTATGTTAAACCAGATGAATCAGGGTCACTGGCTGAACCATCTAAAGTTACTTGGTTATTTTCATACACCTCCTTATCTGGGCCAGCCTCCGCTGTTGGAGGAGTCCCAGCAGCAAGAACATCTGCTGAAATAATCATTGAACCGACAACAAAAATAATTGCTATAAATAGTATTTTGCTTGTTTTAAACATATTTTTTTATTTAAATTTAGTGTTATTTATAAAATGGACGAAGATATAACACTATCCATATTATACAGAAAAAACAATATTTGTCAAATAAAAAAGCCCCTTATTTAAAAGGGGCTCTAACAAGTGAATCAATAACTAACCCACTTGATGATAATATTTTTTACTTCAACTTTATCCAAGGATAAATATCCTTGAACAAATTCGGGGTGGTTCCCTGCAATCTGTCCATAATGGTACAGATCAATCAGGTTCTCACCCTTCTCCATCCAGAATCTGCCGCAATTTTTTTGAACAAAACCACTGACATCCCTGTCATCTATCACAATCTTGTATAAGTCTAGAAGATTAGGATCAGTCGGTGTCTCCGTCTTCATTATA
>DATGCT010000015.1:0-2767 GCA_035311565.1 Minisyncoccota bacterium
TATAGGTCGATTGTATGCTAATGTTTTGGGTGAGGTTGGGGTGCTAGCAAAAAGATTTAAGGACTTTGATGTTTTAGAGATGGATAGTGATCGAAAAGTAAAAGCTGAGGTAAGCAGTTCATTAAGTGAAGGCGAATTTGGGAAGATGGTGGCAGAAAGGTTAAGTCGAGGATTGAAGATTGTGATAGAGAAGTTTAGCTCTTTGATTAATACTTCTTCAGCAGCAGAGATAGATACCAGCGTTGGTTTAGATGGAAGCCAAGAAGATATTCTTGATAATTACTTTAGTCAGTTTGAGAAAGATTTAAAATTTGAAAATTCGCTTGGGTATTATAAGGATGAAGGTTTGCAGGCAGATACGGTCTATGTTTATCGAGTAAGAGCGCGATATTCTAATGAGGAGAAGGGAGTCACTCCGTATTCAAGCATGGGAGGAGCTAAAACCTTGCCGGATGTGATAGGTCAAAATATAGTGAATCAAAAAGAGGTAGGTATCTGTGTAAGGAATAGCCTTTGTAAGATAGAAGTGAAGGATGTTATTGAAAGTGATGGCAGAGTTTATGAACCGGAGAGTCAGTGTAGTAAGAACGCAGATTGTCGGGATGTAGGGACCATGAGGAGGTTCTTAGAGGAGAGATAAGTTTTTAAATAAATATAAGGAAGGCCGATGATTTTATAATCATCGGCTTTTTAATAAAGAATATGTTAAAATTTAAGTATGAAGGTATTAGATGATATAAAATTATTCTTTAAAGATATTACAAACTTTTTTCATTCGGGGTCCGTGTTAGGAGTTGATATGGGAACCAGCTCTATAAAAGTAGCGGAACTTTCTGAAAAGAAAGGAAGGTTTAATTTGGAAAACTACGGAGAATTAAAGACTCTCGATTATCTTGGTCACCCTAATTTAGCACTTCAGATGAGTTCTTTGGATATTGTAGAAAGTGAGGCATCAGAGCTATTAAAGATGCTGGTTTCAGAGATGGGGACTGATTCTCGAGGAGCTCTTCTTTCTATTCCTGAGTTTGCTTCTTTTACAACCCTTCTTGATATGCCGATGATCTCAGATAAGGAGGTTTCAAGGTCAGTTGAGTTTCAGGCTCGGAAATATATTCCTATGTCTTTAGATGAGCTAGAGATTGATTGGCAAAGAGTTGATAGTTATAAGAATGATGAAGGGCAAGAGTTTCAAAGAATCTTTTTGATAGGAATGCCTAAAAAAGTAGTTTCAAGTTATACTAATATATGTAAGGAGGCAGGGCTGAAGGTTTTTTCTATGGAGTTAGCTAGTGTTGCTTCGGTAAGGGCCTTTCCTCATTTTGAGAGACCAACTATATTGGTGGATATTGGAGCAGAGTCGACGACGGTGGTGGTAACAGAGAAAGGAGATGTTAAGTATTCAGGACAGACTGATTACGGAGGAATACATATCACAAGAGCGTTGAGCACAAGCTTAGATTTGAGTATGGAAAGAGCAGATAAGTTAAAGAAAAGAAAAGGTTTTTTACAGGAATCAGGCGGTTCAGAGTTATCAACATTAGTTTTGCCGTTTTTAGATGTTATAATACAAGAGGTAGACTATGTAAGGGATATTTATGAAAAAAGGTATGGAAAGAAGGTAGGACAGTTCAGAATTTTTGGAGGAGGTGGTAACTTAGATGGGATCGATGAGTATTTTGAGAAACAGTTGGGGATTAAGAAGGTAGAGGCGAGTATATTTTCTGACGTTAGCTATCCTCAGGAAGTAACACCGGGAGTGAGATTATTAGAGAATGAGTTGCCGGTAGCAGTCGGGTTAGCTAAAAAATACTTTTTAAGTTAAATAAATGTCTAATAAAGATTTTCAAAAAAATAGAAGCTCTTCTCAAGGTCAATCGAAGCAGAAAGGGAGCTTTATCATGGATAATGATGATATATCGGTAGGAACACCGTGGCGTTTAATGGTGTTTTCTTTTGTGTTGTTTGTTTTTTCAATCTTTATATTTTTTGGCTTAAAGTTTGGTTACGATATGTATTTGGATAGTCAGTTGTCTGCTTTAGAGGAAAAGTCAGAGCAACTTTCTAATAGAGTAACGGAGGAGGAGCAGGCTCATTTTCTTGCTTTTTACTCTCAGTTGAACAACTTAGAAAGAATTTTACAAGAAAGAGGGTTTAGTCATAACGTGTTTAAGTTTTTGGAGAATAACACAATTCAGTCAGTTTATTATACAAACGCAAATTATTCCTCTTCTAGGAACAGCGTTTCATTGTCCGGAGTGGCGGAAGGAATGAAAGAATTAGTGGAACAGGTTTCTGTGTTTAGTGATTCAGATAAAGTGGAGGAGGCAGTGATGAATGATGTAAGCATTCAAGGAACTAACCAGGTTGGTTTTGAGATTAACGTTAGATTTAACCCAAACTTTTTAAAGAAACCATTTAATTAAACTATGAGATCTTCAACAAAAAGGATATTAAGCGTTTTATTATCGGCCTTTTTCTTGATTGGTTTGGTTTTTGTTATAACAAGTCTTGTGAAGCCGGAGTTTGAAAGAGTTATGAAAAAGAGATCGGAGGTATATTCTAAGGAACAGATATTTGCAAATAGAAGCAAGGCAGTAGAGAAGGTAGATAGCTTGATTAAAGATACAGAAGGGTTTGACAAGTTAAGGAATACGATTAGCTTAGCAATTCCTTTGGAGATGAAGGTGCCTAATATTTTGAGTCAGTTGGATGCTATCGCAAGAACCTCAAATGTTTCGATTACTTCTTTTGAAACTAGCCCCCAGGC
>DATGCT010000016.1:0-8196 GCA_035311565.1 Minisyncoccota bacterium
AATCTTATTATCAACTCTTGCTTCTTCTAGATCTTGTGCGTCAGTATTAACTGCTATATACTCAACTCCTTTCATCTTGCTTTTGTCTTTCATTCTACTAACAATGTTTCCTCCTGCTCCCCCTACTCCAACTACTTTTATGTTAGTAATACCAACGTTACTCCTTTTTTTCTTTTTCTTTCTAGAACTCTTTTTTTTCTTACTTTTCTTTTTACTCTTCTTTGATTTACTCTTTTTTTTCTTACTCTTCTTAGATTTACTCTTTTTTGATTTATTTTTATGAACCACCATATGTGCCCCTAAGTTATAGTACAACTTATTACAAACAGGACACCTCTTTCTTCTTTTATTTTTCTTTTTAGCCATAATTAATTTTATTTATGTAAAATAATTTTAAATTCTTAAACCCATTTAATCAACTTAAGGAATTAATTTACCCACCACATTTTTCAAAAAACTTACTGGATTTGAAGGAACATCCAACTCTTCGTTACCCCACACCACTAAACCAACCGCTGCTGAAAACTCTGGATCCTCTATCAATTCTTTATAAGTAGGGTTAGAAATCTCTAACTCTTCTACACGAGGGTACCCCATCTCAACAGACAGCTTCAACTCTTGCTTCACTAAATCATCCATTCCGGATATCTTCACACCTCCTCCACATATTACAACCCCCGCTGGAAACTGCACTGAATCACTTATCTCCTCTAACTCACTACTTACCAACCCAAGAATCTCTTCTAACCTGACTTCAATAATCTCAGAAAGAAACCTCTTTGAAAAATTAACATCATTCTCTTCATCTACCGAAGAATCAAATTCCGACAACTTAATTTTATCCTTTCTAGAAACCTCTTTTGATAAAGCATATCCATATATCTTCTTCAACTTCTCAGCTATATCAACAGGTATCTTTAAACCAACCGCAATATCATTAGTCACATAATCTGAACCTACCGGCAAACTTCGAGCATGAATAACCTTTCCTTCTTTCCAAGCTGCTAAAGAAGTAGTTCCACCACCAAAATCAACCAAAACCACGCCCAACTCTTTTTGACGCTTAGACAAAACAGCTTTTTCTGAAGCGAAAGGAACAAACACCACGCCTGTAACTTCTCCCCCTGCTTTTTTTATTGTATCCAATAACTGATTTACTCTTGGAGCAAAAGCTTTGATAATTAACGTAGATACCTCTAAACGACTCCCGGTCATTCCAATAGGGCTTCGAATATCACCAACGTCATCAACAGCAAACTCAGTTATCACATTGTGTAAAACGGTATAATTTTTTTCGTTTATTGCTTTAGAAGCTTGGATAACTCGATCTATATCATCCTGTTGAATCTCCTGATCTGCTCTCGATACCGCTACAATACCTTTCGAAGGTTTAGATTTGATATGTTTTCCGTTAACGCTTATAAAAATGTTTTGAGTAGCCTTCTTGGAAATATTATTCAGATCAACAATTATTTTTCTAAAAACCTTCAAAGCTTCATCAGGGTCAGACAAAACTCCTTTCATGATTCCTGCTGAACGATGAGTAAAAGCAGAAACTACCGACAAAGACCCATCCTTCTTTCTAGCAGCAACAACACACTTTATTGAAGAAGTTCCAATATCTAAACCTGTAATTATGTTATTCATATCTCAAAATAAAAAATAAATCTTAATTTTCTAGCCCCAAATAATCAAAAATCTTATCTTCAACAGACTCCATTTTAATAGTATCATCTTCACGATTGTGTGTATAGCCTAATAAGTGCAATAAACCGTGTACCGCTACCCTAACTAAACTCATCTCCTTGCTTTCAATAAAATCAGGTGCTAAATAAATCTCCCCCAACCTAAGTAACTTACCTTTTGGTTGGGGGGAATCATCTTCAAAACTTAAAACAGTTGTTGTCCCTTTTTTATCTCGTGACTTCTTGTTAATCAAAGCCATTCTATCGTTAGAAACTAAAGCAATCTCAACTAACACATCATCCTTGCCTAAATAATCAAGAACATTAATTATTCTTTTCTCAAGATTATCTCTTAAATCAGAAAACTTCTTGTCACTAACTACGTCTACCGAAAGGGCCATGACCGTACCTTCTTAACTTTTCAATTTCTTTTTTCTTTTCCTCTCTGTACAAAGCAGATTTTCTCCTCTGATTTTTATTAGGCTGCTTTTTATAATAAAGCTTCTTTCTAGCCTCCCTTAAAATACCGCTTCTTCTTATTTTCCTATTAAAGCGGTAAAAAAGAGAATTAAAATTCTCACCTTTTCTTTTGTTTACTCTTACTGACATAATTTTATATAACTTTTAACACTTGATATAGTACCTTCTCACTTAATCACTTGTCAAACATAACCTACTCATTTTCTCTAATCTTGCTCGCAATATCTGATATTTTTTCATCCGGTGGATTATCAACCACACCATGTAATGATCCTCCTCCATCACCTTCAAACCTTGTGATAATATGGAAATGAATATGATCAACTTCCTGACCAGACACAGAACCATGATTCAAACCCATTGTAAAACCTTGGGGGTCCAGGGCATTATAAATCATATCTGCCACTTTCTTAACTGCCAAAAACAAGGGCTTAATTTCATCATCAGATAAATCTAATATATTAGAAGCGTGAACCTTAGGGATCACCATTACATGACCCGGCGCCTTAGGATGAATATCCATAACCGCTATTACATAATCATTCTCAAAAACTTTCTCAGCCGGAATATCACCTTTTATCATTTTACAAAATATGCAACCTTTCATAATAAAATTTTAACACAATTAAAATTTAATTTCTTGAATTAATCTTTTTTAATCTTCGTTTAGCTTCATCAACCATCTTTTCTAACGGAATACTTTCTTGAGATCCTGAATCTAACTCTCTTATCATCACCGTATCCTCAAAAACCTCCTTCTGACCATAAATTAATACTAACCCTGCATCACTTCTTTCTGCTATCTTTAACTGAGTCTTTAAAGTATTATTCTCCATTGATTCCAAAACAACAACCCCTCTATATCTAAATCTATTCATTAACGTAATACTAGATTTTTTAGCTTCTCCACCAATAGCAATAAAGAATACTTTCTTTTTCCTTCTTCCAATCTTTGGGGTAAACCCATTGCTTCTCAAATACTTTACCAGCGAATCAAGATCTAGCACAGCCCCTGTAGCATCCAAACTAGGTCCGCCGATTCTTTCCGATAAATAATCTTCTCGACCTCCTGTTACTACAGGAGTGTCACAACCTTCCTCAGGATAAATCTCAAACACAAGCCTATTATGATAATCTTTGTCTCCTAACAAATATGGGTCAGGGATATAATTTATTTCATTATCTTCTATTAACTCAAGTATATCCTGAAAATATTTTTCACATTCATCACATAAATGATCCAGAATATTAGGTGCATCTTCCATAACCTTTTTACATTTATCCTTATCACACCTCAAAAGTCTCAGAATATCTGTTTCATATCTCTTCTTACAATCCTTGCAAATTTCATCTTTATGATAACGATAATAATGTTTTAGTTTTTTCCTAAACTCCGGCCTACATTCCCGACACCCAGCAATATTAACCTTCAATACAGGATCTCTGATCTTTAATCTGCCTAACAAGTCAATCATAGCTACCACAACCTGAGCATCATAAACAGGACTTCCTCCTCCGATGATTTGAAAACCAAACTTCCTAAACTGCCTTTTTTCACCTTTTCTATTTTTTATAAACACTGGCCCATGAGCGTACGCCTTCAAGGGAAACGAGAAATGGCCCAGTTGGTGTTCCAAATAACTCCTCATTATTGGGATTAATATATCTGGCCTCAACGCCATCTTAGTTCTTGTCCCTGCTTTGAATGTAAAAAGTTTTTTATTAGCAGCTTTTGTGTCTTCTCCTAAAGCTCTTTCAAAAAGTTCAGCCTTTTCTATGACCGGAGTTTCTACATAATGAAAATGGTGCATCCTTGCTGTTTTTTCACCAGCTCTTTGAATCATCTTCCACCATTTAGACTTTTCTGGTGAAACATCATCTACTCCCTCCAATCCTTTAACCTTTTCGTTGCTCTTCTCTAATTTATTTTTTTTAGACATATTTTAAAATTTAAAAATTAATAAGCAGGTTTAGAAATCGCCATAGCTTCACTTACTGGCCAAAGCCTAAAACGAACCAACCCTACTATTTTATTCTCACCTAAAGGACCCCAGTTCCTTGAATCAAAACTAAATCCTCTATTATCTCCCATCACAAAATATTCATTTTTCTCCAACTTCTTCTCGTAATCCTCCCTCTCATTAACATTTAAAACGTATCCTTCTTCTAGTCTTTTCAGATCATCGCCCTTATAAACACTCACCTTACCATCATCAATTACTACCTTCTCTCCCGGCAAACCAATAATCCTCTTTATATAAAACGAGGAGCCGTTAATCGGATCCTTAAAAACAACAACCTCTCCTCTTTCTGGTTCTCTAAATCTATAAGCCAACTCATCAACTAATAAATAATTACCATTTTCAAACGTTGGCTCCATACTCGAACCACTAACCAAAAAAGGCTGAGTGATAAATGTCCTTATAAGCACGACTGCAACAACCGCAATTATTACAGTCTCAAATATTTCCAAAAATGACCAAAATATCTTTTTCATAAAATTTCGATTTTTTACAATACAAGCTATGTGGTAATATTAAGAAAAATGAAAGCAAATTTCAATATCAACAACATAAAACTCCTTATCGGTCTTGGAAACCCTGACAAGAAATATAAAAACACCTATCACAATATAGGTCATCGTTTCATAAATTATGTAGAAAAAAACACTAACCTCTCTAATATAAAAACTCTGGCCTCAACAACATTCATGAATAAGTCAGGCCACTTCGTCAAAGAAAAACTGCAATACTTTAACTTGACTCCTCAACAAATCCTTGTAATTCATGATGACTCTGATATAGAACTAGGCAGATATAAAATCTCCTTTAACAGAGGGTCAGCTGGTCATAAAGGAATAAACTCTATCATCAACCACCTTAACACCAAAAAATTCTGGCGTTTACGAATAGGAATAAGACCTAAAGACTTTAAAGGCAAAGCAGAAAAATTTGTCCTCAAAAAAATATCAAAAGAAAACCAAAAAGAATTTGAAACTACTTTTAAAAAAATCCTTGAGGATCTAGAACTAACGACCTAATCATTTCCTATCCCAGGTATGTAAGAAAAAGTTACATTAAAATCTACAAAATTCCCTTCTGATGTCAAAATATTGGAAAAAGGCATTTTTACGTTTTCAAACCGAGAACTATCAATCAAAGCATTTTTAAAATCAATCACCTTTTCATAACTCGGAACATTTCCTGACATCTTAATAGTTCTTTCATCTGAAGCAATACTTACACTCCCCATATTTACCTCATACTTTGAAGAAATCTCTTCTATCTCATCTAAAACTCTCATCACGCTCACCTCACTCTCTTTAACACCCTCGACTGCCTCTACCAAATCATTAAACTCTTTAACGCTAGCCCTCAATCTAGCCTCATCTGTTTGCTCAAAATCTAGATTAAACATCTTTAATCTATTTTCTAAAGTTTCCGGCTGAGTTTTTAAAAGAAACAAAGAACCACTCATTAAAATAAGGAAGGTAGAGATAATTCCTATTAATAAATTCCTCCACAAGGATATAAAACTAAACATCTGCTCCTTAAAGAACATATCTTCTACTCTATAAACCCCCAAATTAATATATCGGTCCTTACTCCTGTCCCATCTCCCTCTCAAGGCAGAACCTAAGACCGGATACCAAGCAGGTGACAATGGTTTAACAGTCGTCTGTAAAGGAGCAGCCTGAACCCCAAAATTACCCTCCAGGACCTTCTTAACCTCGCCTGACAAACCAGGTGCCACTACAAAAACATATTTCAAATTCTCATTAAATCGACTTGAGGTAAAGTTAACCACCTTTCTAACTTCCTCTACTAAAACTTTATCAAAAAGCTCCCTGCTAATTTTCTTATTATTACCCTGGATAGATTTCCAAGACTTATAATAATCAAAATAGATAGAACCGCTTCTTAATAAAAACAAATCTATCCCGTCTCCAGAAACATTTAACACTAAGAAAGATTCCTTCCGAGGGCCTACCGAATTATTAATCGTCCAAGATAAAGCTAAAGAAGGAAACTCAAATATCATTGGCATGAAATTTGACTGAACCAAAAGATCTCTAAATTTATCCACCACTGCTTTATCTGCAAAGGCTCCTAATAATTCATATTTATCCTCTGTCTCGTTAATCAACTGCCAACTCATATATGCGTTCTCTGTTGGGATAGGAGAAATCATTTCCAAGTTCAACTCTGCTGCTTCTTTCATTCTTTGGTCCCCTACATTTGGAATATTATAATTTTGGGTGTATGTAATAGCCGACGGCAAACAAACAATAGTTTTTAATCTCTCATTAGGATTATTTGGAGAAATAAGTCCATGAAGTTGATTTAAATAGTATACAAACTTTTCCTCATCTTGAACCTTACCTCCTAAAACAACTCCGGGAGGAAGTTTCACCGAAAAAGTATCTGCTTTGTTGTTTCCTTCTAAAATCAAGTACCTTAAACTAGAATCAGTAATCTGAAGCCCTCCTAACTTAGGCTTTGAAGATAACTTTTCAAATATTTTAAACGTTCTTTTTAAAAAATTGTTATTCATAATTAAATTCACCTTTTATATATATTCTAACAAATATCTTAACCTTATACTGATTCTTCATTTATTGATTCTAGATTTATCTTCCCTGTTACCTGATCAACCACTACAACTGCAACCACCTTCTTACTTCTATTCCTTGCCGTAGCTACAGACTCCACATTATAAACATATATATCTTGAGCATCATCAGAGCTCCTAGAAACATCTACTAAAACCGAATCATCTCCTACTGATATCTCATAACTTACTCCTCCTGATCCAAACTCTTTATTTCTAGAAATCTTCATCACTGCATCATAAACTCCTGTATTAGCTGCGGATAAAGCTCTGACTGAAAGCCTCTCCCCTAAAGCACTAGCATTCACAAAAAAGGAAATAAATGAACCTGCCAACACAATCTCTATAATTATACCACCAACCAAGAGAACAAAAGGTAAAGCTATCTGCCCTTCTTTATTAATAATCTTAATATTTTTCATATCTTTAAATAACTAGAGGCTTACACTCTTTATAATACCAAAAATCGCCTCGTATCAGAATAAGATACGAGACGATCATTCTTAATCAACGATACTTTTCTATTCAGAAGCACCAGGTTGTGGAGCTTGCTGTTGACCTCCAGCAGGCATTTGCTGCTGTGGCATTTGACCAGTATTAGCTGGCTGTTGAGGCTGCAAGTTAGGATTATTCTCAAACAACTGTGCCATCTGTCCCTGAGAATCAAGCCCAACAGTCCAAATCACGTTCTCCTTATTTAGGTTCATAAAATCTTTTGGACCCCAAAACACGTTCTCAAATTTCTGAACTGACAAAGGATTCTCTTCATTCTGGGTAACCTGGATTGTGTAAACATTTTCCAATCCATAATTTGGAAAATGAGTTAATTCCCCAAAGTATATATCTCCGCTCGTAAGATATACAGCACTATACTGCGGACCCGCAACTAACTTCCAAACAATTCCCCCTACGATAAGAACAGCCAGAATTATAACAACTATCAATAATATTAAGTTTGTTTTTTTCATTTTTTAATCTTTTAATTATCTTTTACAATAAGCGACCCTTTAATATTCTTTCCTCCAGGACAAGCACTCTGACAAATATAAGTAAATGTCCCAGGAGTCAAAGCCTGAAACTCAAGCTTCTTTTCTTCACCTGGAGCTACGGTCTGATGAAGCCCCATATCAGGCAAGGCAATATCATACTCAACATCTCCTCCCGACAACTTTATACTCACAGTATCTCCTTTGTTAACTACCATCTCATCAATATTATATCCATCCTCTCCTGCAGTCATCTCAAAAACTCTCAAACTCTTATCTGATCCTGGAGCAGCAGAGGTTTCTGTGTCCGGTTCTGTAACCTCTAAATCTTCATCAGGCACCTCTGGATTAAAAGTTTCTGTACCACTCTCTGTTGCTTCTTGTTCACCACCTTCAACATTCGCCCTTTCTCCTTTATTGCCGCCTAAAGACAT
>DATGCT010000017.1:0-2002 GCA_035311565.1 Minisyncoccota bacterium
ATAGAAAATTTTGGAAAACTACTTTAATCGGAGCTTTGTTTTTTGTTGTCTCCGGGCTTGGTTTTATAGACATAGTTTCTTCAGGTAACGGAGGAGCAACGGGGAATATTATTGGAGCATTAGAAAAACCATTTGGCACACCAGCCTCCATTATTATTACTATAGGAATTGCTATTGCATCTTTTCTTATAATTTTGAATAGACCTTTACACTTATCTAAAGTTTGGAAGTTTCTAAAAAACACTGAAATCACCCCAAAAAAAGAAGTTAAGTTTGGGGTGTCTTCAATGGAAGATGAGGATGATAATGAATCAGATAAAAGTTCTAAAAAAGAGTCTGAGAAAAAAAGCAGTGAAGAACCTAAGAAAGAAACGAAAACTTCTAATGATAAAAATGAAGAAAATGAAAAAGATGAAGATGAGGATGAAGATTTTGAGGTTCCGGTTGCCTCAACTAGGTCGGGTGATTATAATGCTCCTCCTCTATCTTTATTTATTTCAAAAACTGACAAGCCGACATCAGGAGATCTTCGGGCTAATGCAAACATTATAAAAAGAACTCTAGATAGTTTTGGTATACAAGTAGAGATGGGTGAAGTTCAGGTCGGTCCTACTGTAACTCGGTACACGCTTAAACCTGCTGAAGGCGTGAAGCTTTCTAAAATTACAGCGTTGGATTCTGATCTTGCTCTCGCATTAGCAGCTCATCCTATAAGAATTGAGGCTCCGATCCCGGGAAGATCAATGGTTGGAATCGAGGTTCCAAATAAGAACTCTGCCGTTGTTCGATTAGGAAGTCTTATTAAAAAGAATAAGTTTAAAAAATCATCACCACTTACATTTGTTCTCGGACGTGGTGTTAATGGAGATCCTATATATACTGACATTGCTAAAATGCCCCACCTTTTAATTGCTGGTGCCACCGGATCCGGGAAATCAATCTCTATTCATACTCTTTTACTTTCCCTTTTATTTAAAAACTCTCCTGAAGAAATGAGATTAGTGATGGTTGACCCAAAGAGAGTAGAACTTTCAATATATGATGGAATTCCTCATCTAATTTCTCCTGTGATTACAGAAAACAAAAAAGCAGTTGGCGCTCTAAAGTGGGCTATTAACGAAATGGAAAGAAGATATGAAGTTCTTCTTGATGCGGGAGTTCGAGACATCAAAAGTTTTAACCGTCAAAACGGAGATAGTATGCCCTACATATTAATAGTAATTGATGAGCTTGCAGATCTTATGGCCTCTTACGGAAAGGCAGTTGAAGGAGCTATTGTTCGATTAGCTCAGATGTCTAGGGCGGTGGGAATTCATTTAGTTGTCTCGACCCAGCGTCCTTCAGTTGAGGTTATCACCGGACTTATCAAGGCTAATATTACAACGAGAGTAGCTCTCCAGGTGGCAAGTGGTGTTGACTCTAGAACCATTCTTGACATGAGTGGAGCTGAGAAACTTCTTGGCAATGGAGACCTTCTTTTCCTTTCTGCAGAATCATCAAAACCAAAAAGAATTCAAGGATCTTTTGTAACTGAAAAAGAAATCAAAAAGGTGGTTAAATATATTAAGAAGAATAATGAATATGAGGAAGATGACATTGAGATTGAGGAAAATAAGAAAAAAACTTCTGGAGGTATCGATTTTGAAAAATTTGATAAAGAAGACAAGGATGAATTATATGAAGATGCTGTTAAAATAATAAAAGATGCAGGAAAAGGATCTGCATCACTTTTACAGAGAAGATTGAGTATCGGATATGCTCGAGCAGCAAGATTATTGGACATGATGGAGGAGCAGGGTTTTGTTGGGCCGGCTCAAGGATCAAAACCTAGAGAAGTTTATTTTGACGACGAAGAGGAGTAATATATAAATAGTATGGAAGGAAAAAAGAACAATAATATTTCTCAAATATTCTCGGAAGCCATGAAGGCACGAGGAATGAGCATTGAAAAACTTGCTGATGAAACAGGTATATCTGATAGATTTATTAAGCTGCTTTTAGA
>DATGCT010000018.1:0-17968 GCA_035311565.1 Minisyncoccota bacterium
CCCCAAAGAGATACTTAACAAAACCAGTAAAAAAACAATGGTTGTTAAATATATATACTTTCTTTTCATTATTTAAAATTATCAGTTTTTCTCATTATATCACGCTTAATAAAAAACCCCTACTTTTATAAAAGTAGGGGTTGTTATAATTATTTAAACAACATTAAAATCAGTCTAGCGCTTCCTTCGTCTGGTGAACCTACATAATTATAATAACGCTCCAGGGCTAAATAATTCTCTCTCCAATGACCATCTAAAGCTTCAGTAACTGCCTCTTTGATACTTCTCCAAACAGAAACCTTATTCTTCTTCCCTGAAATTACTCCAACATCAGGCTCTATATAAGTTTGGTTTCCATGACCATGATGACCTTCTCCCTCTGTAACTACAAAAGCAACAGTCTGATCTGATATGTATAAGCGGTTTCAATAACTTCCATCCCTGCCTTTTTATCATCCCCCATCTTCATATCTGATAAAACCAGATCAAATTTATCTCTCTCATAAGCATTAACAATCTCTCTTTTAGCATTATCAACATCATCAACACAAACTAAATCAAAATCTGAACCAAATGCTTTCCTGGCAGCTTCTAAATTTTCCTTCCTGTCATCTACTACAAGAACCTTCCTTACCTTCACTTTTTTCATTTCTTACTCCTTTTTTATTTTTTTAAATAACCGTCTTTATCATACAACCTTAAAAAGGAAAGTCAAAATTAACTCCCTTTCATTTTTTTAGCTCGAAGATAAGTAACTATTGTTGTTATTGCCCTTTTCTCTACAGAGTTCAAACTCTCGCTTGCATTATCAATAACACCATCTAAAACATTGAAAGCCTGAACCTTGCTCTCAACATATCCTGCTTTAATGAACTTATCAACAAAACCTTCCACAGCCTCAAAAAGATAAGTCCCGGCCGGATCTTCAAAATCCTCCTTTTCTATCTCTTTTCTTTGACTTTTAATTTGATCTTCAAACCATTTTGATAATTCTTTTCTGCCTTTCTCCTCCTCTAAATCTATATCTTTAGCAGGAGTATACCAAAATGAATCCAACACCTTGTTCAAAACCTTCAGATGAGACTTTTTAACCTCGTATCTCAATATTGTGTTCAAAGTATCTTCTAATTTTCCATTATCTAGCTTTCTTATCTTTTCTATATCATCACCCTCAATAGTATCCATAATTTTTTTCAACTCTTTTTCTGCTCTTTCTTTTTCTTTTTTCATTTCTTTCTCTGCTTTTTTCTCTTTCTCTTCTATAGATGAACTTGTTATCCCTAACTCTTCTAATTTTTTCTGTTGTTCTAGTGTCGCACCTGTTGGTGTACCATCTATAGAAAATACTTTAGTTTTTCCTTCCTTGTCCGGCCAAACAACAAAAGCTGTTCCATGAGCACGATCTGATGTTACCTTTTTGCTATCCGGCATAAAGCCTGATATTTTACCCGAAACAAAACCTGCTTCCCGAAGCATCGCTAAAGTAAGATTAGCAAAATCATCACAGACTCCGGCAAATTTCTTACCGCCAAGCTGTTCTCCTTTTTCTTTTAACTCTTCTGCTCTCTGTCTCATTATATAAAACTGCTCCTCTAAACTTTTATCTCTTTTCAAGGACAAAACCTCTCCGTTGTCAAAATCATAATACCCTATCTTTCTCACAAAATTCTCAATAGCAATCACTTTATCTTTCGGGGATTTATCCTTTATTTGAGACAAGAAAAGCTCTGCCTCATCAGGCAAATCACTAATATCCTCTACCATCTTCTCTGGAGCACTTCTCAAAAAGCTTTTTTTAAATTTCTCATATTCCTTCTTGCCCAAATTATCCATAACTGGAGAAACATCAGGTACCTCAATTGAATAGACAAGTTTCTTAACTTCATCAGGTACCTTCGCAAACCCTTCTCCCATACTATTTACCTCAACCTCTAAATCTACCTCTCCCCCATTTCTGTCTATCCCCTTAACTCTCTCTTTTATTATTTTTGAATGAAGCGTCTTCGGCAGAACAGACTCTGAAACATCAGAAACATCAGGCAAAGTTATTGTCTTCTCGCTTGTTGATACTCCTAAGTCCTGATTTACAGGAAACTCCAAACTCAACCAGTTCCCTGAAGAATACCCTCCACATAATCTACTAACCAAAATAGAGTTTATAAACTCTCTAAGCTCTGCTATATCAAATACCTCCCCCTTCTCAAAATCACTCCCCTCCATAGCTACACTTTCTTGCCTCTCCAGAAAACTACTTGGACTCAACTCACCTTCCATGCCCCCACTTTCTTCAAACCCAAAATATCCTCCAAAACTTCCTTTTTCTCGCTTATACGCCTCAGGGAACATTCTCTCCACCAACTGTTGCACTTTTACATTAACAAGCTTATCTTTCTTCCCTGAAATTGTATCTAAAAACAATGAAGGTGACTTTTTGATAACTTCTGAAAAGTTTCTGGCTATTGTTTTAGAACTTTCTACAAAATTCTTTATTTTATTTCTAAACCCTTCCCCTTCTTCGCCGACCTCTTCTCTTTCTTTCAAATACCCTCTTACGTTTTCTTGATTAGGAGAGTTAACAATATTTAAAAGATCAAGCTTGTCAGAAACTTTCTCTGGCACTCCCCCGCCTACCGGAATCACATCCTTTTTATATTCTCCGTTTTCTTCTTTGTATATAACAACAACAAAACCATCTTCATAAAAACATTTTTTAATTTTCGTAGAATCATACCCCTTGCTTATCCTTTGATTTTCATAAACAAAATAAGTTTTTTTATTAATCTCTGCTCTATAAAAAAGTTTGCCATTCATTTTTCTTGGAGCCCATACACTATCATACGCCGTACCATACTCATTACCATCCTCATCAACAATAAAATATTTTCCTTTTTTTCTGGCAATAAAGAAAATTTTACCATCTATTCCTATCGGATTCCCTGCCGTATCATATTCTTTACCATACTCATTACCGTCTTCATCTACAATAAATTCTTTATCCTTTGATCTTATCCTTACCCTATAAAAAAGCTTCCCGGCTATTTCTATTGCCCCCCCCGTAGTATCATATTCTTTACCATACTCATTACCGTCCTCATCTACCCAAAAAACATCATTACCTTTATGTGCCTCATACACCATCCTACCAGCAACTTCTTTTAGGTTTCGTGCCCCATCATATTCCCTGCCGTATTCCTTACCATCCTCATCTACAATAAATCCCTTTCCATCTTTTTCTATCTCATAAAATATTTTACCACCAATTTTTTTAATATTATGACCCTCATCAATCCAATAACCTTTGTTTTTTCCATACTCATTACCGTCCTCATCTACAACAAAACAACCTTTTATGTCATCATTAACTACAAAATATAATTTGCCATCTATTACTCTAGGAGCCCATATCACCAACCCAAATTGCTCTCCATACCTTTTTCCACTTTCTGTTTCAATAAAATGACCCTTCCCATGCTCTTCACACCCCACGAAACCTACCTCTCCGGAAAAATTAAAAGCGTCCCTTGCTACCACATAATCTTTACCAAATTCTCTCCCATCTTCTGTTGTGATAAATCCACCATTTTCTTCTTTCCAAACGGAAAACACCAACTTGCCTCCGACTTCTACCACCTTTTTTACCTTCCTATATTCCTTGCCATATTCATTCCCATTCTCATCTACAATAAAATTGTTTCCATCCTTTTTCACTCTAAACACAACCCTGTCCCCAACCATAAACGGTATAATCTCATCATATTTTTCTGACAAATAACCAAAAGATTTCTCACGTTTTTCCAGCCCAACAGGAATAGTATCCTTTATATATTCACCTTTATTTTTAAATATAACAGTTACGGAATTTCCGCTTTTAGACCAACTTAATATCTCCTCATACTCCTTGCTTATCACCCCGTCTTCTGATGCAATAAATTGCTTTCCGTCTTTTTTTGCTCGAAACACAATTTTGCCGGCTACCTCTCTTGGAAGATCTACATCATCATACTCCCTGCCATATTCCCTACCGTCCTCTGTTGCGATAAACCACTTTCCGTCTTTTTTTGCTCGAAACACAATTTTGCCGGCTACCTCATATGGATCACCTACGCTATCATATTCCTTGCCATACTCTTTTCCATTCTCTGTTGCGATAAAATATCTTCCGTCTTTTCTTGCTTGAAACACAATTTTGCCGGCTACCTCTCTTGGAGAATCTACATCATCATACTCCCTGCCATATTCCCTGCCATCCTCTGTTGCGATAATAAAATATCTTCCGTCTTTTTTTGCTAGAAACACAATTTTGCCGGCTACCTCTCTTGGAGAACCTACATAACCGTATTCCCTGCCATATTCCCTGCCATCCTCTGTTGCGATAAACCATTCCCCGTCTTTTTTTACTTCAAACACAAGCTTGCCGGCTACCTCTCTTGGAAAATCTACATTATCATACTCCCTGCCGTATTCCCTGCCGTCCTCTGTTACGATAAATATCTCTTCACCCTGTCTTACTATAGCCACAAATTTATCAGCGATTCCTATTAAATCTCCTACCCAATCGTATTTTTTACTCATAACTCCACCCTCTGTTAAAACAACAAACTGGGCATTCTTTACTCCTACGTATGCAAATCCGTTACCTATTTTCGTTAAACGAACAGCTTCTTTAAAATCATACGCTTTTCCATATTCTTTGCCATCCTCTGTTGCGATAAATTGCTTTCCGTCTTTTTCTACCCCAAACACAAGCTTATCATTTACCTCTATGACCCCTTTAAAATTCACTTTATCATATTTTTCTAATAAATAATCCAGGCTTTCACGTTCATGTTTTAAGCCCTCCTCATTCTCTTCTTCTGTTTTTACTTCAAGCTTGTATCTATCCTTTTCTTTGTCATAAACAACTCGTTTATTTATAGATCTTGCCTTAAGGCTCTCATTTATTTCCTTTGTTAATTCTTTTTTAGCATCCTTGTTCTCCACCCGAAAAGCAATATCCAAGGGTTTATACAAAGCCTTCTCTATTCTTTTTTTAGACATCTCATCATCTAAATCACAAACCCGAACTATCTTATCAACAACATCTTTAGAAACAAGATTCTGCCAACTTAACTTCTCTACATCATCTTCATCTAACCCTTTTTCTTTTAAACCTTCGATTGCTATATCAGAAACATCAGAAGGTCGTTCTCTCTTTAAAAACTTCAAATATCGATCAACATTTTCATACCTCTCTTGTAAAACCTTGCTTTCCTTAAACTTTTCTTTTGCTTTTTCTCTTATAAAGTCAGAATCAAGCTTTCTAAAAACTGTTTTTAAAACATCTCCTGTTAAATAATTTTTATCAAAGGCTTTCTTTGCTTTTTCTAAGTTGCGACGAGCTAAAATCTCTCCCTTACTAAAAGTTCCAGAACCTTGTTTTTCTTGCAACTCTAACTCTCTCGCTCTTAAATACTCAGCATAAATATCATCTAACTTTTCTATAACATCACCAACCCTTCTATCACTTGATGAAACCTCTACCGAAAGATCCAAAAGTTCTTCCCCTCTTTCATCTTCTATCTCTTTTTCAAAATAATCATAATTATTAATCAACCCCTCAACAATCTCTTTATTATCAATTTTTTCTAACTTAGAATTAAATTCATTTTTAAACCTTTTAGCAAAACCAGGGTGCTTTATATAAAATTGAGGTCGTCCCAACGCATGGACAACCTCTTTAGGTGTAAGGTTTAATTTTTTAGACATCATCAACCCATCATCAACAGAGTGCTCAAATATTTTATCAATCAAACCTATCAAATCCTCTCTTTCTATCTCATCTCTCATATTTACAATCTTTTCAAAAACCTTATCCTGCTTTTTAAATATATTCTCTATTTGCTCACTTTCATTAACATCTTTCTTTTCTTCATGTGATACGGCAACACCACCGCTTTCTATATTTTTATCGATATTAAACATCTTATTCTCAGACTAATCAACTTATATCAACTCTGCAACCTTCTCCATGTGTTTAATTAATGTAGACACATAACCAAACTCATTATCATACCAAGAAAATATTTTTACTAAGTCTCCATCAACTACTCTGGTAAATGAAAGATCTGCAATTGCTCCATATGACTGCCCCACAATATCTGAAGAAACCAACGGGGCCTCAGTTACTCCAAATACTCCTTCCCATTCAGAGTTTGAAGCTGCGTTTTTCAAAACTTTATTTACCTCCTCTACTGAAGTTTCTTTCTCTGAAACAAAAGTTATATCCGCCACAGAACCTGCTGGGACAGGCACCCTCAAGGCCACTCCATCAAACTTTCCTTTCATTTCAGGTATCACTCTAGAAACAGCAATTGCTGCTCCTGTAGTAGATGGCACAACATTACAAGCTGCTGCCCTTCCTCTTCTCACTCTTTTCGAAGGACCATCAACCAAATTCTGGCTTGATGTATAACCATGAATTGTATTTAAGATAGCTTTCTTTACACCTATACTATTTTTTAAAATATCTATTACCGGAGATACTGCGTTTGTTGTACAAGAACCATTTGAGGTTAATACTGTCTTCTCAAAATCATCCTCATTAATTCCTACCAACACCGTTGTTCCTTCAACCCCTTCCCTTCCTTTACCAGGAGCTGTAATTATTACTCTCTTTGCCCCTGCTTCCAAATGTTTTTTAGCTCTATCATACTCAGTAAAGGCACCAGTAGCTTCAATCACTATATCAATCTCTAACTCCTCCCAAGGAAGCTCCTTGGGATCTTTCTTCTGAAAAAACTTTACCTCTTCATCTCCTACAAACAAATCATCATCTTTTACCTCAACATCCTCCAAAAACCTCCCGTAAACTGTATCGTAACTTAATAAATAAGATAAGTTCTCAATATCAGCTAAATCATTAATGGCTACAACATCAAAATTTTCTTTATCAAAAACCTCCCTAAAGAACAGACGGCCAATCCGTCCAAAACCATTTATAGCAATTTTGCACATATTATTTTAAAAATTAAATTTAAACCAACGACCTAATTATTTTTTAAACCAAACAAACCTTTCACAGCATTAATAATACTACCTGCCCAACTTTGATTTGGAATAACTGACTCTATCTCAACCTTATCCCCCACCTCAACATCAAACATACCAAACCTTCCTCCTCTTATCTCCAACACTCTATCCACCGGTTCAGAAGGTTTGTATATTGTAAGCTCAGATATATCCTTGTCCGGTTCCGGCATAACATGTTCATCAACATCAACAATAACCTCATCCTTAATCCATAAAATATCAATTGGGATTCTCATGTCTTTCATCCAAATTCCATGCTTCTTCTCTTCTTCAAAAATAAATAACATTCCTTCATTATCTCCCATATATTTTACCCCGGACAAGCCTTGCTCCCTGTCCTCATTCGTTAAAGCCACATCTGCTAAAATAATCTGCCCATCTATCACAACCCTAGCTTGTTTTTCCACCTGCTTAATCTTTAAAACCGAAGGCACCAAAGCCACCCCGAAAGCAAGCAGAAATCCAACTATTAAAAATAAAATTTTTCTTAAACCTGTCATATAAAAATATTATACCACGCTTTATCCATATAATTAATCCTCAACATAAATAACTCGAATCACCTCAAACTTTAATCTCAAAAAATTATGGAGTATAATCTTGAATGAACCAATAAAAAACTCCAACCAAAAAACCACACTATGAAAAAATTTACCCATCTCCACGTCCACTCTCATTACTCCATGCTAGATGGACTGGCGAAAATAGATGAAATAATAAATCAAGCAAAAGAATATAATATGGAAGCTGTGGCCTTAACGGACCACGGCAATTTATATGGCGCCATAGAATTTTATAAAAAAGCAAAAGAGAATAATCTCAAACCTATCTTAGGACTAGAAGCATATTACACCACCAAAGGACGTAAGGTAAAAAAGAAAGGAGACCAAAGCAGGTACCACCTTACACTTCTTGCTAAAAATAAAACCGGATGGAAAAACCTCATTCAAATTGCTACCAAAGGCCACCTCGAAGGCTTTTATTACAAACCAAGAATAGATGATGAAATAATTGAAAAACATCACGAAGGAATTATCTGCCTCTCAGGTTGTGTTGCCGGAGAAATCCCACAACTGATAAAGAAGAACAAACAGAAAAAAGCTCTAAAAAGAGCTCAGTGGTTTAAATCAATTTTTAAAGACGATTACTATATAGAACTCCAACAACACTCTAAAGAAACCCACAAACCCCTCAAAAAAATAGCTCAGGAAATAAACGCTAAAACCGTAGCTACTCAAGACGTTCATTACATAAAAAAAGAAGACAAAGACGCTCATGAAACTCTCCTCGCCGTCCAAACAAAAAGCCCGGTGGAAGACGACGACAGAATGTCCCTCAAAAAATTCGATCTTCATTTTACGTCTCCAAAAGAGATGGAAGAATACTTTAAAAACACCCCTGAAGCAGTCGAAACTACTGAGGAAATACAAAAAAAGTGTAATGTCGAAATAGAACTAAACGAAAGCAAAATTCCTAACTTCGAAACTCCCAATGGTGAAAGTGCCCAAGAATACTTAAAAAAACTAATTAAAAAAAGACTTCCCCGAAAATACGACGAGGTTACTGATGAAATAAAAGAAAGGATAAAAATGGAGCTTAATGTTATCAAAAAAACTGGTTTCGCTGATTACTTCCTTATCGTCCAAGACTTTGTCCTCTGGGCAAAAAAACACAACATCGTAGTCGGCCCCGGAAGAGGTTCCGCCGCTGGAAGCATCGTTTCATATATCTTAGGTATTACCGATATAGACCCTATCAAATACGATCTTCTTTTTGAAAGATTTCTTAACCCTGAAAGAATCCAGGTCCCTGATATTGATATTGATTTTACTGATACAAGAAGAGATGAAGTCATCGCTTATGTCAGAGAAAAATACGGGCAAAAAAACGTAGCTCAAATAATCACTTTTGGAACCATGGCAGCTCGAGCAGCCATAAGAGATGCCGGTCGAGCTCTCGGATACTCATATGGCTTCTGTGATAAATTGGCAAAATTAATTCCTTTTCAAACATCAATAGATGAAGCCTTGAAATCTGTCTCCGAACTAAAAGAAAGATATGATTCCGAGGAAGATGTTAAAAAATTAATTGACTCCGCCAAAAAACTCGAAGGGGTGGTCCGCCATGCTTCCGTCCATGCCTGTGGAGTAGTAATCTCTCCAAAACCTCTTCCAAACTACGTTCCTCTCCAATATGCTCCTAAAGGAGACAACGATATTATCACTCAGTTTGAGATGCACAGCGTTGAAAACCTTGGCCTTCTAAAAATGGACTTTCTAGGCTTAAAAAACCTCACCATTATCGAAAATGCCTTAGAAATAATAAAAGAAGAACATGAGAAAGATATAAACATTAATGAGATTCCTTTAAACGATAAAAAAGCATATGAACTTTTACGCCATGGTGAAACTACCGGCGTCTTCCAACTAGAATCATCTGGCATGAAACAATACTTAAGAAAGCTAAAACCTACCGAATTTGAAGATATCATTGCTATGATCTCTCTCTACCGACCAGGCCCAATAGATCTTATCCCCCACTATATAAAAAGAAAATTCGGAGAAGAGGAAGTCACCTTCCTCCACCCTAAGCTTGAACCTATTCTCGCCCCCACCTACGGCATAGGAATATACCAAGAACAAATGATGAGAATTGCTCGAGACCTGGCTAGTTTCTCATTAGGAGAAGCTGATGTTTTAAGAAAAGCCATCGGAAAAAAAATAAAATCCCTCCTTGATAAACAAAAGAAGAAGTTAATTGACGGAATGGTAGAAAACGGAATCGATAAAAAAACAGCTAAAAAAATATGGGAGCTTTTCCCTCCTTTTGCTCGGTATGGTTTTAACCGAAGTCACGCTGCTTCATACGCTATGATCGCTTACCAAACCGCTTACCTCAAAGCTCACTACCCTGTTGAGTTCATGACCGCTCTCCTTAATGTATCAGGCAACGATGTAGACAGAATAAGCTTCTTAATCAATGAAGCCAGAAACATGAACATAGAGGTTCTTCCTCCTGATATAAACCAAAGCTACAAAAACTTTACCATCGATGAAGATAAAAACATTAGATTCGGCCTTCTTGCTGTTAAAAACATTGGGGAAAATATCGCTGAAGCCATCATTGAACAAAGATCTCAAGGCGGACCGTTCAAAAAAATTACTGACCTCCTCTCTCGAGTCCATCATAAAGACATGAATAAAAAATCACTTGAGAGCCTTATCAAATGCGGTGCCTTAGACTCCTTTAATCAAAGCAGAGGTAAGCTTCTAGCTAACATGGAGGAAATGCTCAAATTTAACCAAGCTTCTAAAAAAGCCTCCAACAGCAACCAGGGGAACCTGTTTGGTAAAAAATCAATGATGAAATTAAACCTCAGATCAGCTGACAAAGTCAGCAAAAGAAAACTTCTTTCCTGGGAAAAAGAACTCCTAGGTCTTTACCTTACAGATCATCCCTTCAATAAATACGTAAACAAGCTAAGCAATAAAGTCACTCCAATTGGTGAAATAATCAACGAAGAAGAACATAAAAAATACTATATAACTGCTGGTTTGATCTCTAACATAAAAAAAATATTTACCAAAAATGGTAAACCCATGTTATTCGTAAAACTAGAAGACCAAGAACACTCCATGGAAATTTTAGTCTTTGCCGATACCCTTCAAAAAAACAGTAACCTCTGGAAAGAAAATAAAGTAGTTATCGTAAAAGGAAGATTATCAAAAAGAGACGAAGAACCTAAACTAATATGTAATAAAGTAAAATCTATCTAATCCCCTACACATTAAACACATATTGTGTATAATCAAAACAATGAATCAAAACAAAAAAATTGAAAATATCCGTCACTCTCTTTCACATCTTTTAGCTGCCGCAGTTTTAGAGACCTACCCAGACACTAAGCTTGGAATAGGCCCCACAATAGAAAATGGCTTCTATTACGACTTCCTCTTTCCTGAAGATACCTCAATAAGTAAAGATGATCTCAAAAAAATAGAAGAAAGGATGCACACCTATATAAAAAAAGGTCTGCCTTTCTCAAAAGAAAAAATATCCGACAAAAAAGCTAAAAAAATATTCAAAGACCAAGAATTCAAACTAGACTTAATTAATGAGTACACAAAAGAAGGAAAGAAACTTTCTATATACAAAACAGGAGATATCTTCACAGATCTTTGTAGTGGTAATCATGTAGATAACACCAAAGAAATAAACTCTGAAGGCTTTCAACTCACAAACATCGCCGGAGCATACTGGCGTGGAGATGAGTCAAACCAGATGCTCACCCGAATATACGGGGTGGCTTTTGAAACAAAAGAAGAACTTGATGAATACCTTGAAAACCTCGAAAAGGCTAAACAAAGAGATCATAGAAAACTTGGCAAAAAACTTGGTCTTTTTGTATTTTCAGATTTAGTTGGACCAGGCCTTCCCCTCTTTACTCCTAAAGGAAAAAGAATCCTAGACGCTATAAAAAACTACTCCCGAAAGTTAAGAAAAGAGATGGGGTATAAAGAAGTACAAACACCTCAAATAAATAAGGCTGATCTATTCAAAAAATCAGGCCATTATGAAAAATACCAAAATGATATGTTTGAAGCCCAATCTCATTACACAGACAATGAATATTACATAAAACCTATGAACTGCCCGCAACACACCAGAATCTATGCCAGCAAGTTAAGAAGCTACCGAGATCTCCCTATCCGATACGCCGACTTTGCCATGCTGTATAGAGATGAACAACCTGGTGAACTATCCGGTCTAACTCGTCTCCGCTCATTCTCTCAAGATGATGGCCATAGCTTCTGCCGTGAAGATCAAATTGGTGAAGAATTCGAAAGAGCCTTAAACGGAGTAAACAAAGCTCTAGACACCTATAGACTCAACTACTTCATCCGCCTCTCCTTCTGGGACAAATCAGACAAAGACTCATACCTAGGAGATGAAAAGCTATGGGAAAAATCCCAAAGTAAACTAAAAGAATTAGTAGAAAAGAAAAACATAGACTTTGAAATTGAAGAAGGTGAAGCCGCCTTCTACGGCCCTAAAATGGACTTTATTGTAAAAGATTCCCTAGGTCGTGAATGGCAAATATCAACCATTCAATTAGATATCAATATGCCCTCTCGATTCAAACTAGAATATGTTGACGAAAACGGAGAAAAACAAACCCCTGTAATGATCCATTCCGCTTTAGTTGGTTCTCCAGAAAGATTCTTCGGAATTTTAATAGAACACTACAACGGTGACTTCCCAACCTGGCTTTCTCCAATTCAAGTAAAAATTCTTCCAATAGCAGAAGATCACTTCAAATACTGCGAAAATATAAGAGAAAAACTTGAAGCAAATCAAATATATGTTGAGATAGATAAATCTGATGATAGTTTAGGCAAAAAGATAAGAAACGCTGAAACAAGCAAGATCCCATACATTCTAGTTATTGGTGATAATGAAATTAAAGACAACTCAGTAAACGTAAGAGAAAGAGGAAAAGAAAACACCGAAGACATGAACGTTGATGGTTTTCTCAATAAAATCAATTCCGAAATTAAAGAAAGAAAATAAAAGTGACAAACAAAACAAAAGTAGTCTGCATAGTAGGACCTACTGCTTCCGGAAAAAGCGACCTCGCTATCGAGGTCGCTAAAGATTTTAATGGAGAAATAATATCTGCTGACTCCCGCCAGGTATACAAAAACATGGACATCGGCTCCAACAAAGTCACCATAACCAAAAAGGACGGTAAACTTTATTCTGAAAACATCCGCCATCATTTAATTGATATAGCAACCCCGAAAGAAAAATTCACCGTCATTGATTTTAAAAAACTCGCCCAACAAGCCATCAAAAAAATTAAAGAAAGAAACCATCTCCCAATCATCGCTGGAGGTACCGGCTTCTACATCGACGCTCTAATCTATGATCTAAAAATTCCGGAAGTTCCTCCTCACCCAAAAATAAGAGAAAGGCTAAACAAAAAACCAAAAGAATGGCTATATAAAGAACTAAAAGAAAAAGACCCCAAAAGAGTAAAAGAAATCCATCCAAACAACAAACAAAGAATAATCCGGGCTTTAGAAATCATAGAAATAACAGGAAAACCCGTTCCAAAAAACGATTACTCTAAATCACCATACAACCCCCTATTTATAGGACTAAAGATAAAAAGAAGAAACTTTAAAAAAAGATTGAAAAAAAGACTAATAAAAAGAATAGATAAAGGTTTAATGAAAGAAGTAAAAAAACTTCATAAAAATGGAGTCTCGTGGCAAAGATTAGAATCCTTCGGCCTAGAATACCGCTACTCTGCTCAATACCTACAAAACAAAATATCAAAAGAAAAAATGATTGAAAAAATAGTTACTGAAAGCTATCAATATGCAAAACGCCAAATGACCTGGTTTAAAAGAAACAAATCCATCCACTGGATAAAATACAAAGAAAAAGATAAGGCGATAAAACTAATCCAAAAATTTCTAAAATAAACTCAAAAAAATACTGACCAGCTTCTTCAAATTAAAATAACTCACATATGTGAGTTATTTATAAATCAACCATTATTTGTTGCAAATTATCCTAATTCTCATCCAAAACCTCCTTCAAAACTTCAGCTGATTTTTGAGGGTCTGCCTGTCCCTTGCTCTTCTTCATCATCTGACCAACTAAGAACTTTATCGCCTCCTCTTTACCACTTTTATAATCAGAAACGGCACCTTCGTTTTCATCTATTACCTCTTCAGCCATCTCTTTTAACTCACTCCCTGCTCCAATTACCTCAAAGTCTCCTTCCTCTTTTATTGCTTCCGGATCTTTACCTGTCTCAAACATTTCTAACAACATATCCTTGGCCAACCTGCTTGATAACTCACCAGAGGAAGAAAGATGAACAAAATGAGCAAAATCTTCTGGATCTATTTTTATATCTTTAAACTCTACCCCTTTATCACTCATTAAACCTCTTAGGTCACCTGTTAAGTAATGATACAACGCTTTTATATCCACATCATCAAATGTCTTAAGCTCGGAAACAGCTTCTTCAAAATATTCTGCCTCACGCTTGTTATTAACTAAGGTTTCAACATCTTCTTCTGATAAACCAAACTCATCCATAAACCTTTTTCTTTTTTGATCAGGAAGTTCAGGAAGATCCCTTTTCATCTCTTCAATATCCCAATTAGATAAATCAAGTGGCGGCAGATCAGGTTCAGGAAAATAACGATAATCATGGGCTTCTTCCTTACTCCTCTGAGAAAAAGTCTTCTGCTTTTTAGGATCCCAACCTCTTGTCTCCTGCTCTACCTCTCCACCATCTTCTAAAATCTTTTTTTGTCTTTTCACTTCATACTCAATTGCTCCTCCTACTGCTCTGAAAGAATTTATATTCTTTAACTCTACCTTAGTTCCCATATTCAAACTAATATTCGCCTCAACTCTCATCTCACCTTTTTCCATATCTGCTTTTGAAACTCCAAGATATTTAAGAATAAGCTGAAGTTCTTTTGCAAACTCCACAACCTCTTTAACACTTCTCATATCAGGCTCGGTTACTAACTCTGCTAAAGGAGTTCCTGCTCGGTTATAATCAACTAAACTATCTCCATCCTCAGCATGCACTAAACTACCAGCATCTTCTTCTAAATGAACCCTTGTAATATCGACACCACAAAGCTTACCTCCTGACACAAGAGGCTCATCATACTGTGAAATCTGAAATCCTTTAGGAAGATCTGGGTAAAAATAACTTTTACGATCAAAATGCGTTGTCTTTGCAATATTACCTCCTAACGCAAGACCAAGCATTACTACCTTTTCTACCGCATCCTCATTTATCACAGGAAGCGTCCCTGGGTGAGCTAAACAAACAGGACAAACATTAACGTTTGGTTTCTTTTCACCCGAATCATTGCAACAAGAACAAAACATTTTTGTGTCTGTATCTAATCTAGCGTGTATTTCTAAACCTATTGTCGGTTGATATTTTTCCTTAGACATATACGTTAATTATACATAAAAATTTAAACTTAAAAAATAAAATGGCTCATCTCTGAGCCATTTAAAAACGCAATAATATTTATTTTTACTTTTCCACCTCAATTCCCATATTCCGAGCAGTACCCCCAATAATCTTCACAGCTGCATCCATATCATCAGCGTTTAAATCTTCCATCTTTCTTTCTGCTATCTTTTCCAAATCATCTCTGGTAACAGTTCCTACTTTGTTCTTGTTTGGTTCCCCAGAACCTTTTTCAATACCTGCTGCTTTTTTCAGCAAGAAAGAAGCAGGTGGAGTCTTAAACTCAAGATCAAAACTTCTATCTTCATATACTGTAATCTCTACAGGAATAAGCTCTCCGTTCATGTCTTTAGTCTCCTCGTTAAACCTGCTCACAAAATCACCTATATTAATACCATGCTGACCTAATGCAGGACCAATAGGAGGTGCTGGAGTAGCTTGACCCGCATGTATTTGAAGCTTCAATGTTGTTTTTATTTTCTTTGCCATATTTTTATTATTTATTATATTTTCTCTACCTGTAAGGTGTCTAATTCAACGGTTGTATCTCGACCAAATATTGGAACAACCACCTTAATCTTTCCTCGACCTTCATCAATCTCAGCAACCTTACCGTCATAATCCTTAAATGGACCATCTGTAATCTTAACAGACTCACCCTTCTCAAAATCAACTTTATGAGTAGGCTCCTCTTTCTTCATTCTATTCATAATATCATCAACCTCTTCCTTAGAAAGAGGAGTTGGGTTCTTAGGGTCTGAAGAAACAAAACCTGCTACTCTAGGTGTATTCCTTACCACATACCAGGAATCTTGATCCAAAATCATATCAACTAACACATACCCCTGGAAAATCTTTTCCTCAACAACTTTTCTTTTACCTCCTTTGATTTTTATTTTTGCTTCTTTAGGAACAATAACATTAAATATTTTATCCTCCATTGCTAATGATTCTACTCTTTGTTTTAAATATCTAGTTACAGCATCTTCGTATCCTGAATATGTATGAACAGCATACCAATGCCTTTCTTTTCCTTCATCAGAGGTTCCTAAAATCGTTTGATGATTATTATTTTTATCCTTACTCATAAATTTATACGATAATCTTTAAGATGTTAGTAAAAGCATAATCAAGCAAACCCAGGTAAATAGCAACAGCCAAAGAAATACCTATCACAAACAAGGTATACTTCATGGTCTCTTTTCGGCTAGGCCAATTAACCTTTTTGATCTCTTGACGAGCCTCCTTTAAAAAATTTTTTATTTTATTAAACATCTCTTTTATATATTAACTCTTAAATAGAGTAATACTTAAAACAACTAATTGTCAAATTAAATATCAAGATTCTTTACTGCTTTAGCATGAGCCTGAATAAACTTCTTTCTTGGCTTAACATCACCTCCCATCAACACATCAAACATTTTATCCGCCTCCGCTGCATCTTCTATCTCTACCCTCTTTAAAATTCTATTCTCAGGGTTCATCGTTGTTTCCCATAGCTGACCAGGATTCATCTCACCTAAACCTTTATACCTCTGCACACTAATTTTATCACCCATTTCTTTCTCTAACTCCTTACGTTCATCTTCTGTATAAGCGTACTCGCTTCTTCTTCCTTTAGTTAATTGATACAAAGGAGGTTTAGCAATATATAAGTGTCCTTGTTCTATAATTTCTTCAAAGTACCGATAAAATAATGTAAGCAATAAAGTTCTAATATGAGCCCCATCTACATCAGCATCAGTCATAATTATTACTTTCCCGTACCTTAATTTAGAAATATCAAAGTTATCAGAAATAGCCGTACCCAAAGCAATAACCAAAGACTTTATCTCCTTGTTTTTAAGCATTCTGTCAATTCTTGCTTTCTCCACATTTAATATTTTACCCTTTAGCGGTAAAATTGCCTGAGTTTTTTTATTACGCCCTCCTTTAGCGCTTCCACCAGCTGAATCTCCCTCTACAATAAATAACTCTGATTCTTCAGGCTTTCTTGAGATACAATCAGCCAACTTCCCTGGTAAAGAAAGTCCATCAAGCGCTCCTTTTCTCAAAACAGTATCTTTTGCTGCTTTAGCAGCTTTCCTTGCCTTAGCAGCCAGCATATTCTTCTTCAAAATTTTCTTGGCATCAGAAGGATGTCTTTCCAAAAACTCAGTTAAAGCTTCATTCATAACTGTCTCCACTGCACTTCTTGCTTCAGGATTGCCTAATCTAGCTTTTGTCTGCCCTTCAAACTGCGGCTCAAGAGGAGAACTCAACTTTACAGAAACAGCCACAACTAAACCTTCTCTTACATCCTGACCAGCAAAGTTATCATCAGAGTCCTTCAAAATACCTTCACTTCTAGCATAATCATTCAAAGACCTAGTTAATGCTGATCTAAAACCAGTTAAATGCATTCCCCCATCAGCCGTATCAATATTATTCGCAAAAGTATGTTCTTCGCATTCTACGTCATCTGTATATGCAAAAGTTACCTCGATATCTATATTATCCTGCTCTTTATGCACGTAAAAAACATTATTATGAAGCACCCTTGCATTACCAACAAGGTACTGAAGATAAGACTTCAAACCTCCTTCGAAATAAAAACCATAAGACTGGGACGTATCTTTTCTTTTATCTAAAACATCAATCCTTAAACCTTTAGTTAAATAAGCCTGCTGTCTAAGATGATTAATTATCCTATCAAAATTAAACCTGGCGCTATCTGTAAAAATCTCTGGATCTGGCTTAAAAGTAACTGTGGTTCCTGTACTATCATATTTTCCTTTCTCTTTTTTAACCTTTCCTCCTGGAACACCTTTCTTATACTCCTGTACATACTTCTTACCATCTCTACGAACCTCAGCCTTCAACCATTTTGATAAAGCATTA
>DATGCT010000019.1:0-6107 GCA_035311565.1 Minisyncoccota bacterium
AAAACAGTCTTTTAGAAGCAGAGGATTTTGTGGGTAACTTAGAAGGAAATTCAAGACAGGGAATTGATTATGATGTAGCCAAGGGAGTGATTCAAGTTTATGAAAAAGCAATAAGTGAGGAGTTAGAGGTAGATATTTAAGGCTTAGATAAGTTTAAACCACGCTTTTCAAAGCGTGGTTTTTTTGCGCGGGTGACCAGATTTGAACTGGCGATCTCCTCCGTGACAGGGAGGCGCCTTTGCCGCTAGGCCACACCCGCAACGTTTAAATATTACCTTTTTTTATTTTTTTTGCAAGTTTTTATAAGATTCTTTTTATTATCACTATAGGCTTTAGTCTTTTAGTTACTTTTTCTAGATCTTCTGTCTTTACCTGTCCTTTTTCTACTATCTTAGGATTATGCTGAATTCTTTTTGATTCAGCGTGGATGATTTTATTATCTCCTAAATACATTACTACATGGCCGATTCCTTGAGGGAATTTTTTATTGTAGTGTCCTCGGGAGCCTCTGAAGAATATTAGGTCTCCTGGTTTTATGTTTTCTTTGTTTATTTTTTCTCCAGCAAATTCTGCTTGTTCAATAGTGCTTCTTGGAATTTCTTTATCTATTTGTTGATAGAGGTATTTGATAAAGCCAGAGCAGTCAAAAACGTTTGGTGCTTCTTTCATTTTAGCGCCGTATTTATAAGGGGTTCCCTCAAGTTCTTTGGCTAGTTTTATAAGTTTTTCTTTTTTGTTCATCACGTTTATTTTACATTAATTTTTTAAAAAAACAAAAAGGTTTCTAATTTTTTGTTTTGTGTTAAAATGTAATCACTATGAAAGATATAATAATTATATTTCTAATTGTAGTTTTAGTAGGTGTTGGTTTTTATCTATTAACCCAAGATTCTTCTGAGGAGGTAGTTGTTCCGGATGAGGAGAATGGCGAGGTGGAAGATGTGGGGACATCATCAGTACCTACAGCAACTACTACAGAGCCAGGTGATGATTCAGGAGAGGTTGAAGAAGGGAAGACTGTGATAGGTCAGTCTGTAGAGGGTCGTGATATTGAATCGTATGTGTACGGAAACGGAGAAAATCATCTTTTGTTTGCAGCTGGTTTACACGGAGGTTATGACTGGAATACTGTGTTGGTTGCGTATAAATTAATAGATCAGTTAGAAAATAATCCAGGTTTAGTCCCGGATAATGTAAAGGTTTCTGTTGTACCTGTGTTAAACCCAGATGGGTTGTATAAGGTAGCGGGAACAAGCGGACGTTTTTCCGAAGGTGATGTGGGAGGATCTCAAGATGAGATTGTAGAAGGACGTTTTAACGCAAACGGGGTTGATATAAACCGTAACTTTGATTGTGATTGGAAGTCTAGTGGTGTCTGGCAGGATACTACCGTTGATGCGGGGAGCGAGGTTTTTTCAGAACCAGAAAGTAAAGCCTTTCGAGATTATGTAAATAGTTTTTCACCGGATGGAGTAGTGGTTTGGTATAGTGCAGCAGGAGGAGTGTTTGCTTCTAATTGTCACAATGGAGTGTTAAAGGAAACTTCAGATTTAACTAGTTTATATGCAGATGCTTCCGGGTATCCTGCATATGAAGAGTTTGATTTTTATGAAATAAATGGTGACGCAGTTAACTGGTTAGCTAAAGAAAATATTCCGGCAATTAGCGTTTTACTTTCTAATCATGAAGATGTGGAGTGGAGTAAGAACTGGGAAGGTATAAAAGCAGTATTTGATTATTACTCTGAGTAAATGAAATCTCTTTCGGGGAAACAAATACTAATATTAGTTTTGGTTGCTGTTTTGATAGCAGGAGGAGTGTTTTTTATAGCTTATTTTGATGTTAAGAAAGAACCGGTTGTTGAGAATGATGTAGAAGAAGAGATTCCTTTTTCTACACATGAAGTGATAGGTCAGTCTGTAGAGGGTCGTGATATTGAGGTTTATACATATGGTAACGGAGCTACACATTTATTGTTTGTGGGAGGGATACACGGAGGTTATGAGTGGAACAGCGTTCTTTTGGCTTATAGATTCATAGATTATTTAGAAAATAATCAGGAGGTTGTCCCTGATGGTTTGAGGTTAAGTGTTATACCTTCTGCTAATCCTGATGGAGTGTATAAGGTAATAGGAGAGGAAGGTCGCTTTTCTATGGAAGATGCATTGGAGGCTGAGGACCCTGCTTCAGGGAGATTTAATGCTCATGAGGTTGATTTAAATCGTAATTTTGCTTGTAAATGGAAACCAAGTAGTTATTGGAGAGGGAGAGAGGTAAGCGCAGGAACAGAACCTTTTTCTGAGCCTGAAGCTGTAGCGATTAGGGATTATGTATTAGATAACGAAGTTGATGCAGGTATTTTTTGGCATAGTCAGGCTAATAATGTATATGCTTCAGAGTGTGAAAATGGAGTATTATCAGAAACTATTGATATTATGAATGCTTATGCAAAAGCCTCAGGATATGGAGCGGTAGAAACATTTGATGCATATGAAGTTACCGGAGATGCAGAGGGTTGGATGGCATCAGTTGGTTTGCCGGCAATAACAGTTGAGCTTTCAACACATGAAGATGTTGAGTGGGGGAGAAACTTAGATGGTATTGAAGCACTTTTTGAATATTATGGGAAATGATTTATAGATTGTAGTTAGAGTGGTATATAAAAACACACCAAGATTGGTGTGTTTTTATTTATGTTGCGGGGACAGGATTTGAACCTGTGACCTGGAGGTTATGCTCAATCACGCAAACTTTCGTTTTTTGATGTGATTTGGACTGTCCCATTATCCCGTAAAGGATACTTGCCTACCAGTCTCTACACCTTCCCTTTTTGAGGGCTTGGCTCGGGATTAGCGTATCATTTAGATTTAGCTTTCCCCGAATTTGACAAGTTTGCTACTGTTGTTACCAACAGAAGGGCCCATAACTTGAGCCTCCCGAGCTTCCAGACTGCTCCACCCCGCGTTTAGTATGGTACCTAAAAATATTATTTAGTCAAGCAATATTGTTGACTAAAAAATATCCTTGTGTAAACTAAAAATAGAAGAGAGCCGGCGTAGCTCAGTGGTTAGAGCATCACCCTCATAAAGTGAAAGTCGGAGGTTCGACTCCTCCCGCCGGCACTTATATAAGACTCTATGACTCACGGAAAGTGAGTCATAATTATTTTCTTAGTAAACTTTTTTAGTTATAATAAAAACATGGATTTAGAAAAAATAAGAAAAAATGCCAAGAAGGCAATAGAAGAAGCTAGTAATTTAGAAGAATTGAAAAAAGCAAGATCAGATTATTTAGGAAGAAAAGGAAAGCTTAAGAAAGTTTTTGAATCTTTTAAAGATTTAACTTTAGAAGAAAAAAGGGAGATAGGCCCTAAAGCTAATAAGTTGAAGGAAGAGTTGAGTAAGATGATAGAGGACAAGGTTGATAAATTTTCTGAGAGTTCTTCACCAAATATTGATATAACAAAACCAGGAGAAAGAGTAAGAGGTGGGCATCTTCATCCTCTTACTAGACTAGAAGATGAGGCCCGACATATTTTTAAGTCTTTAAACTTTTCAGTTGTTGATGGTCCCGAGGTAGAGAGTGAGTATTACAATTTTGACGCTTTAAATATCCCTCCTGGTCATCCAGCAAGAGATATGTGGGATACTTTCTGGGTTAATAAACAAGAAAATTCTAAAAAGAGCTTTCTTCTTAGGACACATACCTCTCCTGTTCAGGTAAGGTATATGGAAGAGCATAAACCTCCTTTTCAGATTATAGTTCCAGGGAGAGTATTTAGATATGAAGCCACTGATGCTTCTCATGAGATTAATTTCTATCAGTTAGAAGGATTGATGGTAGGGGAGGATGTTACCTTCACTAATCTAAAGTATGTGATAGAAGAGTTTTTCAATAAATTATTTTCAAATGATATTGAGTTTAGGTTTAGACCAAGTTATTTCCCTTTTACAGAACCAAGTATTGAGGTTGATATTAAACTTCCGGATGATCATCCTAATGGAGGAGAGTGGCTTGAGGTTATGGGAGCGGGTATGGTGAATAAGAGAGTGTTTGATGCCGCTCATTATAACCCAGATGAGATCCAAGGCTTTGCTTTCGGGGCAGGGATAGATAGGCTGGCGATGGTTAAGTATAATATTCCGGATACAAGATTGTTTTATTCAAGCGATTTAAGATTTATTAAACAGTTTTAAATATGAAATTTAGTTATAAATTAATAAAAAAATATTTACCTGACGCACCCTCAAAAGAGAGTTTAATTGAGACTCTCGTGATGCATTCTTTTGAGGCAGAAAATATGGATGGCGATGTTTTTGATGTTTCTGTGCCTTCTAACAGATATTCTAGTGCTTCGTATCATATTGGAGTAGCTCGGGAAGCAGCCGCAGTACTAGGATTGGATAATTCTAATATTCCTAATATTAAGGTGAAAGAATGGGAAGGAAGCGCTGGAGAGTTTGGTTTAGAGGTGAAGGATAAGGATTTATGCACTAGATATACCGGAATGTATTTTGAGAATGTTGAGGTTGGCGAGTCTCCAGAATGGATAAAGGAAGTTTTAAAAGATTGTGGTTTGCGTCCGATAAATAACGTAGTAGATGTTATGAACTACGTTATGTTGGAAACCGGTCAACCGTTGCACGCCTTCGATTATGATAAGATAGAAGGAAAAAAGATTGTTGTAAGAAATGCGAAAGAAGGAGAATCAATGACTTCAATAGAAGGAATTGATTATGATCTTGACCCAAGCGTGTTGGTAATTGCGGATGAAAAGAAGCCTTTAGCGATTGCGGGGATAAAAGGAGGAAAAGATGCAGAAGTTACTAAAGATACAGAACGTATTGTGGTAGAGGCGGCAAACTTTGATCCAATTTCAATATATAAAACCTCTAATCACATTAATCTTTCTACTGATGCTTCTTTAAGATTTTCTCATGATTTACATAAACGTCTTGCTTTAGAAGGATTGAAGAGGGCAGCTGATTTATTAAAGAATGAATTAGGTTTTAAGCCAGGAGGGCGAGTTAATTCAGCTCCAGAGTTAGAGTCGAGTCACCAGGTAACTTTTGATCTTAAGGAATTTAATAAGCTAATGGGAACTGATTTTGAAGATAAAGAAATTGTTGAATCATTAAGTAAGTTAGGGTTGAATTTTGAAGATGGTAAGGTTGAGGTTCCTCCTGTTAGAGATGATGTTTGGGATGAGGCAGATTTGATTGAAGAAGCAGGCCGTATTTTTGGGTTTGATGATATTGAGTCTGAGCCTCCTAAGGTTAGCATTAAACCTTCTGAGTCGGATGAGGTATTTGATTTTCGAGATGATGTAAGAAAGATCTTGATAGCGTTGGGTTATGATGAGGTTTATAACTATTCATTTGTTGGAGACCATGCTTATGGAGATGTAGAATTAGAAAACCCTATTTCTGAGGATAAGTCTTTACTTCGAAAAACCTTAACCCCTCTTTTGTTTGATAATGTTGAAGAGAATTTGAAACATTATGACGATGTTAGAATTTTTGAGATAGGTAAGGTTTTTGAAAAAGCAGAAGAAAGAAATGTGATCGGGATAGCTTTTGGTTCGAATAATAGGGAAACGTTGTTTGAGGTAAAGGGGGTTGTGAGTGAGCTTTTGGAGAAGCTTGGGTTGATGGAGTTTCACATGGTGGAGGTAGATGATGAGGAGCTAAAGTTAGAGATTCATTCTGATCATGAAGTTATAGGGGAAATAGTAAAATATAGTAAAGGCTTTACTTTGACAGAGATAAAGGCTGATTTACTTATGGAGCTTGTAGAAGAAGAAATCTCATTTGAGCCTATGCCTAAATACCCAGCTGTTTTAAGAGATGTTTCGATTTTGGTAAGCGATAATCAAAAAATTGGAGATATAATAAAAGAAATACAGGAGGTCAATCTTAATTTAATTGAAGATGTTGATTTAGTTGATGAGTATTTTGGAGTAGAGGATGGGCTTCAGAGTATTACTTTGAGGATAAGATTTAGATCAGACAATAAAACTCTTTCTTCAAAAGAGGTTGATAAAGAAATGGAGAAGGTAGTAGATAAATTGGAGGGTGATTTTGGAGCCGAGATTAGGTAAGCTATTC
>DATGCT010000020.1:0-3133 GCA_035311565.1 Minisyncoccota bacterium
CGTTAAAGTATAAAAGGAATGTCGGGTCGTCTAATGGTAGGACGCAAGGTTCTGGTCCTTGTAATCCAGGTTCGAGTCCTGGCCCGACAACATATAAAAGCTTAATAACTCAATAATAACTCACCGGTTGAGTTATTCAATCCACCCTCCTTCTATTCACAAAGGAGGGGTTTTTGTTTTACACTAAAGATGAGATGCCTGAATTACCAGATATAGAAAATTTTGTTCAATACTTTAAATATACAAGTCTTCACAAAAAAGTGGAGGCAGTTAAGTGTGGTGATGAAGATTTAATTAAAAACACAACCAGCAGTGGATTAGGTAGAGCTTTAAAAGGAAAACAATTCATTAACGCCTACCGAAGAGGCAAATTTTTAATAACGGAGATAAAAGACTCTGATTATAAATTAGTATTCCATTTTGGGATGACGGGATATTTTAGATACGGCAAGCCAGAAAATGCAGACCCGGATGAGAACAAACACGCTTACCTTATCATCTCTCTGAGGAATGGATACGAACTGAGATGGATAAACATACGAAAGTTAGGAGAGATATATTTGGTTAAAAACATAAAAGAGGTTCCGCTCATTAAAAACATGGGGCCGGAACCTTTAAAAATATCTAAGAAAGAGTTTTTTGATATTTTAAAAGATCACGAGATCAAAAACATAAAGTCTTTCTTGATGGACCAGAAAGATATTGCAGGAATTGGTAATGAGTACTCCGATGAAATTCTTTTCAGAGCTCATATAGATCCTCACCGAAAAATAAAGAGTCTTTCAAAAAAAGAAAGAAAGAAATTATACAACATAATTCAGGACACATTAAAAAGAGCAATTGACGCCGGACCACCTTACGGAAAGATGAATAGTTCATGGCTAGTAGCTCACAGAAAAGACATGGTGTGTCCTAAGAATAAAAAGCATAAACTAGTAAAAGAAAAAATAGCAGGAAGATCTGCTATCTTTTGTCCAGAACACCAAAGTTAATTTCTATACAGAAACTAGTTCAGAATCTTTTTCTTCTGCTTTATTTTTAACTATAAAGGTTAAAATACTAGTAATGATAATACTAAAGAGAACTACCGGATAGCTAATACTGTTTAAGAAAGAGCTCCCGATAAGAGTAAGGAGGGCTGCTTCGGTAAGTCCTTTAGGAATCATAATTCTAGCAACTTGTTTATCAAACCAAGGAAGAGCTTTTCCAAAAACAATCTCAACAACACCTAATCTTAAAGCGAATAAGATTATAGTAATTACTCCGCCCCATATTACATAACCGGTGTTAGAAAGATTTAAGGTAAGCCCTATAAAAACAAAGAAATAAGTCTTTAAAAGAAACACTAAAGATGAGAGGAGACTGTCCTCTCTTTTAGTAAAGTGAAAATCAGCCATTTTTTCAAAAATTTTGAATCTTCCTTTGTTTAACTTTGGTAGATTACCCAAGGTAATTCCTGAGATAAAGGCGGTAATAGCTCCGTTAGCTCCTAGTAACTCAGCCAACCCAAAAACTGTAAGAATAAAAGCTGGGGTGGTAAAGGTACTGTGTTTCAAGTCTCGGAACAGGTTAAGAATCTTCGACCATGCTAAAGCAGCTAGAACCCCAAGAACCAAAGACCCCAAGAACACTACCCCCAACTCCTTAGCAAGACTCAAGAAGGAAGTTAATTTCAAACTTTGAGCCTCCAATAATCCAAAGACAAGAACAATGTTGATAACATTGTTCAAGGTAGACTCTAACCCCAACATGGTTTTAGTACTTTCTTTTACTCTTAATTTATTCACTAAAGGAACAATGATGGTAGCTGAGGTACCACTTAAGATAACTCCGATAACAATGCTTGTAATAAGCGGGATTTCAAAAAACAACTGAGTGCTAAAGATTACCAAAGCTACTGAACCAATTAAGTTAAGGAATATCAAGCTTAAAGACTTTGGAAAAGATTTAAGAACGGAGTTAATCTTCATTCTTAAGCCTCCTTCAAAAAGAATAACGCTCAAGGTAATAGTAGCAAAAAGCTTACCAAAAGACCCAAAAAAACTGGGATCCACTATTCCTGTTAGAGGTCCTAGAACCAACCCGATTAAAAACAGAGGGAGAACATCGGGAACACCTGTTTTTTCAAACAGGACCGCAAAGAAATGAGCAGCAAATACTAATATTCCTATTAATAAAACTGTAACTGCCATATTAGAGTATTAAGACTTTAGATACTTCCTTATTGCAATAATACTGGAGATGATTCCAAGAGCTACTCCAATCAAGGCTTGGTACAAGAAAAAGGTAATGAAGTGAGACGAGAAGTACTCACTAAGACTAAATCCAGGAACAAAGTGATTTAGGCCGGGAGAGATGGCGTTAACAACAGGAATAAATATAGCAATGCTTATTACCGCTGCTATAAAACCGTAGATAAAACCTTCTATTATATAAGGACCACGAATAAACTTATTCTCTGCTCCAACAACTCTCATAATTGCTATTTGTTCTTTGTTAGAGAAAATGGCTAAACTTACGGTGTTAAAGGTAACCATAACCGCAAGGAAGGCAAGGAATAAGGTAAGCGATAAAACAACTATATTCAAACCATTAACCAAGGTTTCTAATCTCTTAATAACCAGTTCATTCTGAGCATATGTAACCTTCTCTACCATATCTGACAATGAGTCGGACTCTAAGTAGGAAGCAATTACATCATACTGAGATAAGTCTTCAGCTTTAATGTTCAAAGAAGCCAAAAGAGGGTTGGTATCCAGCTCTCCCAAGGTCTGGGTAATGACCTCATCATCAGAATGACGTTCTTTAAACTCAGCTAAAGCTTCATCACGAGAAACGTACTCTACTGAGTCTACTTCATCAAAGTTTTCAAGAATTCTTTTAATATTTAAAACATCGTCTTCAGCAACGTTGCTTTTGAAGTATACACTTATATCAACTTTATTTTTTACAGTATTAACTGCTTGATCAGAAACTATATTGAAGACCATTAATCCTATGAAAACAAGGAGGGTAAGGATCATAATGCTTATGGTAGAAGCAGAAAGCCATTTGTTTCTAAATATATTTTGAAATCCGTATTTTATTATTCGCCAAAGATTAATCATGATTATTTTTTATACATTAAATTTAC
>DATGCT010000021.1:0-13598 GCA_035311565.1 Minisyncoccota bacterium
ATCAATTGAAACGGCATCTTCTCCATGTATTTTTACAAAGCCACCAAATGGCAAAGCGTTGATAGAGTACTCAGTTTCCCCATATTTTTTTGAAAAAATACGAGGGGGATAACCAAGACCAAACTCTTTTACCTTAACTCCGAATATTTTAGCAGCAAAAAAATGACCCAGCTCATGAACTAGGATTAAGATCGAAAGACCTACAATGACATATAATACGATCATGTTGTTAAATGTTAATTCTCAATTTTTTTCTTCTTTTTTGCAAATGACTCTTTTATTTTTTTATTGATTTCATCAGTTTCTTTCTGAACTTCTTTTTTTAAGCGGTACTTGTCATCTTCACTTACCTCTCCGGCCTCTTCCTTGCTTTCTATTTTTTTATTAATTTCATCACGAGCATTCCTTATCTCTATACGGTATTCTTCTACTATTTTCTTTACATGTTTAGTCAACTCTTCCCTTCTTTCTTTAGAAAGCTCGGGCATAAAAATTCTTATAGTTTTACCATCAGCATTAGCTGATAAACCAAGATCAGAAGATTTTATAGCATCAGAAACACTTTTAACTGCCTCGTTATCCCAAACTTGAATTACAATTTCTCGAGGAGGCTTTACTTGAATTGAAGCAAGATGACTTAAAGGTGTCTTTGAACCATAATAATTAACTTCTAAATCTTCTACTAAAGAAGCGGTTGGTCGATTAACTCGAACGCTTTTCAGTTCTTCCTTGTATTTTTTAAAAATATTATTTAATCTTTTTTGATATTCTTCTGTTATGTTTTTCATAAATAGTAATTATTAGTATAAGACGATAATTAAATTCTATCAATTTTTATTCCCTGTTAATACAATATCCAGAATACATTGTGGTTTTAACACCCCCAGTAACTACTTCTACATACTCACTTCTACCATTTTCTGATACATCCTTTTCTTTGTTAATAATATAACCTTTAGGAGTTACAGGCTGATAATTTTCATATCCATCAACTTCTTCATATTCTGCATTATAAGTTACACAACCCTCAGAATCACAATGCGCAATTAATGATTTACCACGATCAAGAAGAGTAAACTCTGCTTTAGGTGATTCTTTTAAACATCTATCACGAGAACAGACTTGTTTTGTTTCAGGAAAACAGGCAGTGGTAAAAGAAGGAACGCTGTCTTCTTTAACGGAAAGGGCATTTTTAGTTTCTTCATTAGAGGATACTTTATTTAATTGATTTTTAATTTGGTTGGCAATTTTTTCAATAAAGCTTTCTTCTTTGTCCTCTCCTGGTTGTTCTTGAAGCTCATCATCTTTTACTTGGTCTGTATCTTTAGATTCAGACTGAGGTAATATTTTTTTGAAAAACTCTACATCAGCCTCTGTTGAGGTTGAGTTAGAATCATTTCTAAGATCGATAACAGTAGAAGTAGATTTACCAGAAAAGAAATCTTTAACCTTGTCTCTCACTCCCTCAACAGAATAAGAGTCACCAAACTCCATCTTAAAACCTTCTTCCGAAACTTCTGGAAGTTTTGTTGGTTGACCACCGGTAATTAAAAACAGAATACCAGCAGAGATACCTAAAGCTACTATTAATCTGATTAAGAAGCTTCCCATTAGTTTTATTTTATCATATAAGTTTAATCATTTTGTAAATCTATCCCCCAAAAACCAGCTTCAGCCTGTTTTGCTTTTTTCTCAGCTTCTATTATTTGATCTTGATATTTTACATCCGGGGGGTAGCTATAAATATTAGCATAACCAAAACGAACAAGTTCAAGGTTAACAAACATATCTTCAAGATAAACATAACGAAGCAATCTCCCATACCGATCACGGTTTCTAATATCTTTTTCTAATTTTACTTCCTCATTTAAAATTAAACCCTTTAAAAAATTAACAGCTTCTTTTGAGTAAGGTTGAGAATATTCTGGGGCATCAACACCGATTAAACGCACTTCTTCTCCGTTTTCTGCAACAAAGGAGTCACCATCTATAACTTTGGTTACTTTAGTAATTTCAAATTCCTGATCTTTTTTAGATTTTAAAACTTGAGAAAGGTTAGCTTCTTGAGGATTGTTAATTTTCTTTACAGCACCTTTATTTACATCTGTTTTAAAAACAAACACGGAAAAGGAAATAAAAATAACAACTATTATTATTAATACCCTTTTTAGCTCTTTAACATTCATTTTCTGTTTAATATATACTGAACAGCCTTTTTTTGAAGTTTAGGATTTAAAGAGAACCTTTCTACTTCCACTTTTTTATCAAGAAGTTTTTTAATTATTTTAGAATTGGCTTTTTTATTTTTCAAAAACAGATTAATGATTTTTTTATTCAAAAATCCCTCAAGATCATCAGTATATTCAGAATTATCATTAACAATGTTTATAGCTCTACCGATACATCCAAAAGAAAGCTTAGCAACTTTTTTTGATCTTTTTGAAGATATCTGGAAATCTTTTTCTAATATTTTTTTTATTTTTTTCGTAGAAATTTTTTGGAAATAATTTTCTTGAAGACGAGATAATAATGGAGGTAATAAAGATCTTTTATCATTGGTTATAAATATGAAGGTAATGTGGTCAGGAGCTTCTTCAACTAATTTTAAAAGACTAGCTTGAGCTTGGCGGGTTAATCTATGGGCTTCATCGATAATTATTAAACGCTTATCGGAAACTAACGGCTTTTGATGAAAAAAATCAGACAATTCCTTTAATTGATTAATACCTATTGTCTTTTTATCTTCAGGGTGTTTAACGATTACAGCATCAACTAAAGGTTTCTCCAAAATATCAAATTTTTGATATTCCAAGAAATAAGCAAGATGCTTTGCAAAATAAAATTTACCTATCTGGTTTTCACCAAAAAAAAGATACGCATGAGATAACATATCTTTTTTGACAAGATTTTTAAATATTTTTTCTTTTTTTTCGTAACCGTATAACATATTTAATACGGCTTAAGAGCGTTTATTTAAAAGCGTTCTCTTATAAACATCAATGTGACTTAGTATTTTAGCAGTTCCTTTTGAGACACAGTAAAAAGGTGTTTCAGCTCGGTAAGCAGGAACTCCTAAAGATCTTTGGAAAAAGTTATCAATCTGTCGTAGTTGAGAACTACCACCAGAAAGAATAACCCCTTTTTCCATTATATCTGCTGCTAGCTCAGGAGGAGTGACATTAAAAACAGATTGAACTTCATTAACGATATCTACAAGATGAGGGTTTATTGCTCCAGCAACCTCATCTGAATCTACAACAAGATCTTTTGGTAACCCGGTTCCTAAATCACGACCTCTTATCTTCATCTCCATCTCCTTTTTACCAGTTAAAGCAGTACCGATATTAATCTTTATATTTTCAGCAGTTGTTTCACCGATTGCTAAGCTATAATTCTTTTTGATGTAGTCTGATATTGATCTATCAAATAAATTACCGGCCACCCTTAAACTAGACCAAGCAACAATTCCACCTAATGAAATAACAGCTACTTCTGTGGTCCCACCACCTATATTTACAATCATATTCCCTTCTGAGGAATGGATAGGTATCCCAGCCCCCAAAGCGGCTAAAAGCGGCTCTTTGACTAAATGAACGTCTTTAGCGCCAGCTTCTTTAGCGGCGTTCATTACAGCTCTGAACTCAGTAGAGGTAATACCAGCAGGAACTGAGATAACTACTTCTGGACGAAAAATATTAAATGAACCAACACTTTTGCTAATAAAGTATTTGATCATTTTTTGAGTAATATAGTAATCGGCAATAACTCCTTCTTTTAAGGGTCGGTAAGTCACAATATTATCAGGGGTTCTACCTACCATTTCTTTTGCTTCCGCTCCAACAGCCAAAACTGAGTCATCTGGCTTTCTAATAGCTACTGCTGTTGGTTCATTAATAACAATCCCCTTTTCAGGGAGAAATACTAAAGTGTTAGTTGTACCAAGATCAATACCTAATCTTCTTGTAAACATAATTATGGATAAATAATGATTTTATAATCTAATTTTATTTTGTCTTGTAATGACTTAAATGTCAATTAAAAACACCCGGAATTAACCGGGTGTATGAATACCAAGCGAAAATATAATTATCTTTTTCTCCACTGCTTGGATCTTCTTGCACCCTTCAATCCAGGCTTCTTTCGCTCCTTCATTCTTGGATCTCGAGTAAGGAAGCCATGGGGTTTCAAAGATTTTTTCCATTCTTCATTATGATCCACTAGAGCTCGGGATAAACCTAACCTAACAGCCTCAGACTGGGCATTCAATCCACCTCCTTTAGTCTGAACAGTAACTTTAAACTTTTTATCTAAAACATCAAAAGGAGCAACTGCTTTTTTCTGGTGCTTAGGTTGAGAAAAATAATCTTCTAACTTTTTGTCATTAACTTTAAAGCTTTTTCCTTTTGACTCAGGGTAAATTCGAACTCTAGCTGTAGCTGTTTTTCTTCTCCCTACTCCCTCAATGTATTTTTCGTTCTTTTTTTTCTTAGCCATATTAATATTTTGTTTATTTTTCTACTATCATGTTAGCAAGTCTTTTTTTAGTCAACCGGTTTTTAGGAAGCATTAAACGCACAGCATGTCGAATAATCCACTCAGGATCTTTTTCAAAAACTTCACCATATTTTTTTTCACTTAAGTGTCCGGGACGACCAGAATGTTTATAATATATTTTTTGATCAAATTTCTTACCAGAAATCTCTAATTCATCAATGTTTTTAACAATAACCTTTCTATCAGCTACCTTACTAGGATCATATGAAGGATCGTCCTTTCCTTGAAGCACATGGGCAATTTTGCTAGCTAGGCGACCTAGTTTCTTGCCTTTTGCATTAAATGTATATTCTTTTGTCTTTTTATTATTAGTCATATTTATACAAATTCTATTACAGCCATTTTTGCCCCATCATGGGTTCTTCTTTTAGCTAATTTTAAAATTCTAGTATAACCTCCTTCTCTGTCTTCATATCGAGGAGCAATCTGATGATACAGTTTATAAGCAACATCTTTGGGTAAACGTTTCTGTAACATTCTTAAACTTTGCAAATCTTGTTTTTTACCTCGTGTAATCAACTTTTCAATAAAAGGACGCAGTTCTTTAGCTTTTGCTTCCGTGGTATTAATTTTTTCATGCTGAATAAGACTAGCGGCTAAAGTGTTTAAAAGTGCTTTCCGCTGTCCTTTTTCTCGGCCTAATTTTCTTCCTTTTTTTAAATGATTCATGTTTAGCTATGCTGTCTTGTTTTGTGTGATTTTAATCCACGTTCACTTTTTGCTTCAAAGCCACATACGTCACAGATGAATTTATCCTCTTTTGAAGACTTCTTTTCATCCTCCTTCTTCTCTTCTTTGTCTTCTTTTTTCTTTTCTTTCTCCTTATCTTTTTTGCTCTTTTTCTCTTCTTTTTCTTCCCGACTTTCATATATTTTTGATATTTTATCAAAATGGTCTTTGAGAATGTTAGAAGCTTTATGAACCGCTGCAGAAGGTTTTATAGAACCATCTGTTTCAATGATCATTTTAACCCTGTTATAGTCTGTTCTTTCTCCAACTCGCATATTTTCCACAGAGAATCTAACATTTTTAACAGGAGAATACACACAATCAAGCATGATGGTTCCGATAGGAAGTCGTTCATCCTTTCTGTCTTCAGCAGGAACATAACCTAACCCCTTCTCTACCGTAATTTCCATATCAAGCTCTGCCTTTTTATTAGTAAGAGTAGCTATTTTCAAATCTTTGTTAATAACTTCTACTAAGGCCGTTGATTCAATGTCACCGGCGGTAACTTCTTTTTTTCCTTTTGCTTTTAGTTTTAAAACTTGAGGTTCATCTGCCTCAAAATTAAATCTTATCTTTTTAAGGTTCACCTTAAAATTAACTACATCCTCCATCATTCCAGGAATAGTAGAAAATTCATGCTTAACTCCTTTTACTTTAACTTGAGAAATAGCAGCACCAGGTAATGAAGAAAGTAAAGCTCTTCTTAAAGAGTTACCTACTGTCATTCCATAACCTCGGTATAAACCTTCGATATGAAACTCTCCTTTTTGGTCAGTTTCTTCTACAGTTTTTATTTTGACGTTTTCGCTTAAATATTTATATGACATTTTTAAAAAATATTTAAATTTATCGACTATAAAACTCTCCGACTAAGTTTATATCAAAAGGAAGAATAGCATCTTCGCTTGGTTGACCAACACATTTTCCTTCAAATTTATCCTTGTTAAGTTTAAGCCATTCTGGTGGTTCGTGTTTCTTCAATCTAATATCGAGATCATCAAATAAGCCAATATCTCTAGACTGGGGTCGGATTGTTATGGTATCGCCTTCTTCGACTTGATAAGAAGGGATATCAACTTTTCTACCGTTTACCATTATGTGACCATGATTTACAGCCTGCCTGGCCATTCTTTGAGAAGGAGAAAAAGCAAGATGAAATACAACAGTATCTAATCTTTTTTCAAGAATAGAGACTATCTTTTTAGGGTCACCGGCGTGTTCTTTAAAAAGATTCGCCATTTGTTTATTAGTCAAACCATAAACGATAGCAATTTTTTGTTTTTCTTTAAGCTGACGAGCGTATTCTGAAGGTCTACGACGCCTTTTCTGACCATGCTGACCAGGTGGAAAAGGTCGACGAACCATTACACATTTATGAGAACTACACCGTTCTGGTTTTAAGAACAGCTTTTCGTTTAAAGCTCTCTCCTTTTTTTCTTTTGCTCGTCTACGCATAATTTTTTATTTTTTATTTTATAAAAATTTATACTCTTCTTGATTTCCTTGGTCTTGGGCCGTTGTGAGGAATAGGGGTTGTATCAGCAATGGCTTTAATATCAAAACCTTTGGAAGCTAACGTTTTTATAGCAGAATCTCGACCAGGACCAATCCCCTTCACAAAAACTTCAACTTCAAAAGGACCTGTTCTGGAAAGCTTTTCAGCAATAGCACCGGCAACCTTAGAAGCAGCAAAAGGAGTTGCTTTCTTAGGACCTGAAAAACCCAAGGAGCCAGCTGACATCCAAGCTATGGTATTACCTTCATTGTCAGTAACGTTAATAAAGGTGTTGTTATATGAAGCCTTGATATACACCTTACCCTTTTTAATCTTTCTCTTCTTAGATCCTTTACTTATCTGCTTAGCTCTTTTTTCTTCTATCTTTCTTTGCTCTTTAGCAATCTCTTCTTTTGATTTTTCTACAACTTGTTTTTTACCCATACTAAGTTTGTGTTATAAATTTGATTATTTCAATTCAACTTTATGTCTACCACTCCCCGCTGTCTTTCGAACATTGCCTCGAACTGTACGAGAGTTAGTCTTGGTTCTTTGACCTCTAACAGGAAGATCTTTTGAATGACGCTTCCCTCTGTAGCTGTCAATATTCTTTAATCTATTAATATTCTGCTTACGTTTTTGTCTAAGCTCACCCTCTATTACATAATCTTCTTCGATTATTTTCTGAACCTTACTCACTTCCTTAGATGAAAGATCTTTTGCTCTTTTTTCTTGATCAACGTCTGCTTTTCCCAAAATTTCTTCAGCTAAAGTCTGACCTACACCAAAGATATAGGTGAGGGCAATTTTAATTTTTTTATCATCGGGTATGTTTACACCAGTTATACGCATAATTTATCCTTGTCTTTGTTTATGTTTAGGATTCTTGCAAATGACATAAACCCGTCCTTTTCTTCGAACGATTTTACAGTCCTTGCATATTTTTTTTACTGAAGATCTTACTTTCATAATTATTTTTATTACAACCTACAATTTACAACGAAATGGACTCGGTGTAAAGAGTTAATAATTTTATTAAAGCCTTCTTACTATTCTCCCCCGCTCACTTGTCTCTTTAGGCATCTCAACACGAACGGTGTCACCTGGAACAACTCTAATTCTATACATCTTCATCTTTCCTGAAAGATGAGCCAGGATAGTTCTATCTTGGTCTTCAAGTTCAACTCTAAACTGAAGACCGGGCAAGGCTTTCATTACTTGCCCTTTAATTGTTACAACGTTATCTTTTTTTGCCATAAAAATAAAAAACCAATCAATTTGGTCTTGTCTTATATGTTAATAAGAAAACTTAGATAAGTCAATAGCAATAACCTTATTTAAGCTTAATATTAACTTTATTTGGATTTTCAGGCACTTTATTCACCCAGAAAGGCCAAAGAGAAACCTTTGCTCTTTCTAGGCCTGGTACTGAAAAAATAATTGACTTTATCACAGACTCTGCCTGTCCTACAAGTTGAGCTTTGAGATTTTTCTCATTTATTTTAGGTTTCAAAACAAAAGAACCTTCAGCGGTAAAAGAAAGTTGATTATTCTCCCAATCTGGACTTTCTTCTTTATAGGTAAGTTGGTCTTTTGTAATATTAAAATTAAAATTAACAGAAGAATCATTCTTTTTAACCAAAGCTTCTTTTAAAACACCTTCCTTAAATACAAAAATCTTTATGTGTCCTTCAGCAAAGACACTAAAATTACCGTCTTCGTCTGCTTTTTTACTAATATCTATCTCATTTATCTTAAACTCTTTTGCTGCTTTTAATATTTTAAACTCATCTGAGTTGGCAACCACAGCTTGTTTTTCTAAAGAGTTTTGTAAGGTTTTAGAAATTTCCTCTTTAGCATTTTTAATATCTTGTTCAGTAGGAGTTTTAGCAACTCCGGAGTACCCCTCAGACATTTTTGTGGCAGGTTTTCCATAAAAACCTTCGTATCTTTTCATAAGACCGGCTTCTTTAAAACCGGGAATAGTCCATTTTGTATCAAAGTCAGGGTTTATATTATACTCCTCTCCTGGTTTTGAGGCAGTAACAGAAACTTTAATTTTTGAAGGTTCTATACCACCATCAACTATCTTTGCTCCAGGAACAGTAGTTCTTTCATCAAGCCTAAAAACCTTTCCTCCTGGAGACACAAACCTTGTAGTGGCAACAAGTACTTGAGGAGAAGAAGAAAATTCATTGTATATATAAATTTCTCCGTGAGCCTTTTCTTCTATTTTCTTTTCTCCTGAAGCAGGAAACTTCTTTTCTATGTTCTGAGAGGCAGTTAAAATTTCTCCAGGTAAAATTATTTGGTTATTTTTAACCGAGGTCTCATAGACAGAAGAACTTGCTTTCACCTTTTCTACAAAGTCTATGGTATTCTTCTTAAGTGTTAAGGTAATATCAGCCTTAGGTAAAATATGGGCAGATAAAAAACCAAAGGCTATTAACAATAAAAAGACACCAGTAGTAACCAAGGCTCTTTTCTTTTTGTTAACAGGTGACAAACTTTTTTTGGACTTCTTTTGTTTTTTTGATTTATTTTTCTTTTTTCTAGGTGTATTAAAAAATGTTTTAGCTTTTTCTTCTTTTGATTTGGAAAGTTCCTTATCATTGAAATCTTTAGATTTATTGACTGATTTTTTTGAGTCCCGGGGAATAATATCTGAAACAAGCTTTTCTTCTCGACCAAAGATGGGGTTTATGGCTTTTAGACCAGCTCTCTCAGCTAGTTCTTCAATATATTTATTAACGGATTCTATAAGAATTTCCTTTTCAGCAAGAACAGCCTCTCTTTGGATGGTATGAAAATTATCAAGAGAAGATTTAAGAACGGAGCCCTGAGGGATGTGAAGTGTAATTTGATCATGCTTGTTTTTCTTTATTTTTTTAATAACGTCCTCAAGACCATCGTCTGGATCTAAAAATACTTTGTTTTCTTTTGTTTTCATTATTTTTTATTTTAATTTATGTATGGGGAACAAGCCATTTAGATCTTCTTCTTAACATTTTGTTTAATTTTCGATAATGGGTTGAAAATAAGTCAGCACCTGCAAGAACTATCGATTCAGGAATATCTTTGAAATAAGGGAGATTATTATCTGACTTCATAATAACATTAAAACCTTTTTCTTTCATTATCTCAGATAAATCTAAATACTGGCTCTTAGAATATTCTTCTAAAGATTTCTGGTATACATGATGGGGTGTGTTAACAAAAATATCTATTTTTCTTTTCTTGGTTATTCCTCGAACATTTTTATAAAAAGTTTCAAGATTTTTATTAATTTTTGTGCCTATTGCTTCAAATATATTTTTAGAGACTTCTTTTTTGAAATATTTATCAAGAATTTTTACTGCTGTTTTGTCTTTAACAGAAAAAAGAGTAGCTACAGAGTTTATCAAACTATGCGTTCCCCAAGAAAATTTCTTCTTATACTTTATTTCATTTTCTTTTACAGAAAAGATTTCCATATTTCTTGGGGTAGTGTGAACGTTAAAGTCACCCCTTGAACAAAATATGGACACTAAAGCTAATCTCTCTACTACTTTTATGTTGTTGCTGATGTTTTTTAATTTTTTTATGTGTTCTAAAAATTTTCTGGGTATTAAGGTTCCTCTTATTCTAAAAGTAATGTTCTCCCCTTTTAAGCCAACCGGGTCTAAAACATTTTTTGAGTTTAAGGCAGTATTCTTTATCTCAACTTCTGAAAGAACAATGTTTAAATCAGCAACGTTCATTTTTTTAGAACTCCAGTTTCTGTATTTATCAAGAAAAGTCCAGAGAGTTTTAAAGACTAGCTGGTCTATCTCCCCCTCATCTATTTTATTATGAGTGTACGAACGCTCTATAGTGATTTCTTTTTCTACGGTAGTAGCATGATTAGAGTTAAGAGCAAGAATAATTTTAGACTTCTTAGCGGTTGGTTTCTGAAGCTCATCAAAATCACATACCTCTCTAATATCAAGCAAGGTAATATTTTTGTCTTGATCTACTAAGATATCTGAAACTCGAAAAATGTTATCAATCTCTTCTATAACAAGGTATTTTTGATCATCTTTTTTAGTCATTTTCTTATTACTTGAGTAATTAATGAAGGGGTTTCACTAGTAATACCTTTATCGAGATAAAAATCTACATTATCAGCAAAATACATCCTTGCTTCCTCTATTAACAAAGCTGGTTCCAAACCTGACTTATTAGCACTAGGAGCAACTAAAGGACCGGTCTTTTTTATTAAATTTCGAAGCCATCTAGGTTTTGGAACGCGAAAAGCAAGACTTTTCTTCCCTCTATGAAGATATTCAAATCTTTGAGAGTCACAGGGTAGAATAACAGTGATCGGTCCCGGCCAAATTTTTTTTAAAAAGTTTTTTAACTTCTCAGTTAAATCTATTTCAAATGCAGATAAGTCTTCGTACGAATTAATAAGAATAATAAAAGGTTTTTTAGGGTCTCTTTCTTTCAGCTTATATACTCTCTCTATAACTTTTTTAGATAACGCAGACCCTATAACACCATAAATAGTGTCTGTCGAAGAAACCCCGATCTTACCATGGGTAAGCATATCTACTATCTCTTGAGATGCTTTTTTAAACTCTTTTACCATCTTATTAAAATTCTACCCTTGAAAAGATATAGAATCAAACTAAAAACAAACAACCCACACATGTGTGAGTTGTTTGTTTTTAATAGGTTATGAAAATAATTACGTTCAATCTTCTACAGTTGCTCTTATTCTTTTAATATCACTACCAACTGATTTATGCTTTAGAATTTTAAACCTTCCTATTTCTCCTGTATGTTCTACATGAGGCCCTCTACAAAACTCTTTAGAATAAGCATTATCTAATGAATCTCCTGTGTAATATATAGTTACTTTGTCAGGATATTTAGCTCTAAAGTAATGGCGGGCACCTGTTTCTTTAGCTTTTTCTTTGTCCATCTCAACTTTATTTACAGGAAGATCTTCTTTTATTTTTTGGTTCACCACCTCCTCTAATTTTTTTAACTCTTCTTTTGTTAACTTCCTATCAGATTTGAAGTCAAATCTTGTTCTTTCTGGATTGATATCAGAACCTTCTTGACGTGTTTCACCTAAAATATTGTGGAGCGCCTGGTGCATAAGATGGGTTACGGTATGAAGGCGGATCACTTTTTTAACATCTTCATCAGTCCCCGCTTTTATCTCCCCTGTATCAAGTTTAAGGCCGTGGCCTCCAAACTTTTTCTTTGCTCCGGCACGCGAAATTTTCTTATGTTCTTCAAAGGCTTTATTAAAACCTTCTTCATCAAAATCATAGTTTCTTTCTTCTGCAAGTTCCTTAATGATTTCTAAAGGAAAACCGTAGCTTTGGTACAAGTCAAAAGCATCCTTACCAGAAATTTTATTTTCTGAACCTCCTTCTGGGTATAATTTATTAAACTCCTTTATTCCTTCTTCTAAGGTTTCTTCAAAGTTATTAGCTTCAAAAATAAACTCTTTTAAGATTTCAGTTTTATTTTTCTTAAGCTCTGGATAAAAATCTGAATAATAATTTATAACGTTATTAATATACTTTTTGATTTTCCCCCTAGATATATCTATTTTTTGAGCATGAATAATAAGTCTTCTTATTAAACGACGCAATATATAACCAGCCTCCTTATTTGAAGGACGGACTCCATCAGCAAGAAGAAAAGTTGAACCTCTTACATGATCAGCTAAAATTCGGGCGCTTTCCAAATTATCTTTTTCAAATAGATCACCAAAGGGCTCTTGGAAAAGATCAGTACCAAAAACATTATCAGTCTCTTGTTTAAAGATAACGAGACGTTCTAACCCTAATCCTGTATCAACTCCAGGTTGATCAAGTTTTTCTAAGTTTTTATTTTTATCAGAATAATATTGATTAAAAACTATATTCCAAACCTCTACTCCATTTACATATATTTCTGTAGTTGGGCCACATGGACCTTCCGACCCAGTTGGACCCCAAAAATTATCAACTCCTTCACTTTTTATTTTTTCGTCAGCTAAACCAATTTTATCTCCCCATATATCAAAGGACTCTTGATCAAAAGGGACATCTTTACGCCAGTCATCGTCCGAGACCTTGTCTGGATCAAAGACGGTAACATAATCAATTTCAAGATTCATCTCATTTTTAATAAAGTCATAAGCATATTGAATGGCCTCTTCTTTAAAGTACCCCCCAAAAGAAAAGTTGCCCATCATTTCAAAGAAAGTGAGGTGGCTTTCATCACCAACCTCTTCAATGTCTGAAGTACGGAAACATTTTTGAGCAGAAGTTACACTTAAACTTTGAAAGTCACTTTCTGGGTTTAATCTCCCGGTAAAATAATCTTTGAACTGCTGCATCCCAGCAGTAGTTAAAAGCACAGAAGGATCATTCGGAATTAATGACGAAGAAGAAACAATAGTATGTTTTTTTGATTTAAAATATTTAAGAAATTTTTTTCTAATTTGTTTTGACTTCATTTTAATATCCTTTTAGTTTTTCAACCTCTTTATGTTTTCTTATTTTCTCTAATGCCTTAGCCTCAATCTGACGAATACGTTCTCGAGTAACACCAAACACCTTCCCTACTTCTTCTAAAGTATGAGTAATATTATCTTTTAAGCCGAAACGCATAGAAAGTATTTTTTGTTCTCTATCTGTTAAATCAGTTAACACATCCTTGATCTGTTTTTTAAGAAGAGTGCGGTTTGCTTTTTCATGAGGTGAATCAGCTTCTTCATCAGGGATAAGGTCAGAAAGAGTAGAATCTTCACTATCATCTCCAATTGGTTTTTCAAGAGAAATAACTTCTTGTGATA
>DATGCT010000022.1:0-3815 GCA_035311565.1 Minisyncoccota bacterium
TGTTGCTATAACCATCCCTGAGCCAGTTCAAACTACCGAAGAGGAACCTACACCTACCTCAGAAATTGAAGAAGAAGTAATCGTTGGAACCCCTGAAGAAACAGCACCAGCAGAAGAAACAGAAGAAAGTATTGAAGAAACACCTGAACAACCTCCAAAGATATCATCCATAACCTTAATAGCGGCAACCGTCTTAACTCTTGGTACAGGAAGCAATATAATCTCAGTTTTCACTTTACTTACTATCTTGATTGGAGTAGTTTTTGTCTACGACAAATTTGTGAGAGAACCGAATAAATAAAATACTCCAGATTAAAAAAACACCAGTAGCCAAGATGGCTACTGGTGTTTTTAAATAACTCAACGGTTGAGTTATTTAATTAAGAGAACTTGTAACAAAACTTGACTTTATACGTTATAGTAAGTAAATAATGAATTAAAATGCATAAATTAAGACCACAACTAAGTAAATCTCAGGCTGACTCTATGAATAATAGAGTGTATTTTCCTATTACAGTAGGGAAGTTTTTATACAGCCGAGATTTTTTTATAGATTATGATTTAACTTAATATATAAATAAAATATTTGATAAAAAGACCTCGGCTGTATGAAAGCCGAGTTTTTTCATACATGCCAGAGGTCTTTAAAAACTAAATAAAAAGAAAGGAGTGCAGTTATGATTAAGAAAACGATCAGAACATACCTGTTTTTATCGGTTGCTCATAAATTCGCTATTTCCACCCATTATGCAATGTATGTAATCTTCCTTAAATCTCAAGGAATGAACCTTTTGCAGATTAATTTAGTTAATCTTGGGTTCTTTTTAACAATTTTTCTTTTTGAGATTCCTACCGGAGCCTTTGCTGATGTATTCGGCAAGAAAAAATCTTTTGTTCTTTCTTGCTTTTTATGGTCCTTAAGCTTTTTTGTCTATGGATATTCAAAGTCTTTTATAGGGTTTTTTGCAGCAGAGAGCATTGCAGCTATTGGAAAAACATTCTCTAGTGGTGCTTTCGAAGCCTGGGTTATAAATAGGTTGAATAGATTTAATTACAACGGAGAACTTGATAAGTTGTTTGCAAAGGAAGAGTACCTGGGTCGTGGCTTCGGGATTATAGGGGCTTTTATCGGTGCCTGGATTTCTGATATAAGTATGGTCTGGGTTTGGTATATTGGTGGCTTCTTATTCTTTTTGGTAGGGATTGTTTCCATTCTCATTATGGAAGAAGAAAATCATAGAGAAGAGGAGTTATCGATTAAATCCGGCTTCCGTTCTATGGCCAAGAACATAAAGGTTAGTATTCGGTATGGGGTTAAGAATAAAACCATTCGATTTATCATCCTTATGGTCCTTATTCAATTTTTCTTTGTGCAAGGATTTAACATGCAATGGTCAATTTATTTTTCTCGGTTCTTCGGACCCATTAGAAAGCTAGGTTTTATCTGGACTGGTATATCATTGTCCTTAATTTTGGGATCATTTATTGCTCCCTACCTTTTACGAAAAGTTGGTAGTAACAAGAAAATGTTGATGATTCCTTTAGTTATCTCCGGAATATTCATTATCCTTGCTACACTATTCGGCCCTTATCTTGCAATCTTATTTTTCTTCTTGCATGAAGTAGGTCGGGGAATATTTACCCCCATCAGGAAGAGCTACATTAACGAATGCATTGATTCTGATGATAAGAGGGCTACTATAAACTCTTTTGGGTCAATTGTTCATCATGTAGGTGGCGGTTTCGGGCTTGTTGTAAGCGGTATCATTGCGAAAAGTTACAGTATTGAAGTTAACTGGTTAGTCATGGGATCACTTTTAGTGATTTTTAGTATTGCTGCATATTTATGGAATCGTAACTCGAAACCCGTCTCTAGAAAATAGACGGGTTTCTTTTTTTTGATTTTAGAAATATTATGAGTGATAATATAAGTATGAAAAATATTATTAAAGATAAAATTCTACTGATAGTTTTAGGAGTCTCTTTTCTTTTTTTAATTTCAAGTTTAGTTTTGATTTTAGTTAATCAGGGTAAACTTGTTGAGTCCTTAATTATCCACGTTAATGCTTTTCAAGGAGTTGATATGATGGGAGATGTTACTGATATTTGGAATGTTCTTTTAATGGGGTCGCTTATGTTTTTGATAAACACTTTATTGATTAAAGTTTTTTACTTTAGAGAAAGAATTATTTCTTATATAATCCTGTCAGTTAATTTTATAACCTCCCTTTTTGTCTTAATTAAAATAGCTAACATTATATCAATAAATTAGAAATTAAAGTCTTTAGGTTGTAAGATAAAAATATATGGAAATAATACTTATCATTTTAATAGTTCTTGTGATTCTTGGTATTGCTGGAATATTTATTGTGCTCAAGAAAAGAGAAGAAAAAGGGCCAGGTGAATCAATGTCCATGATTCAAAGTCAGCTTAACGAAATGAGAAACCAAATGCAGGATTTTTCTGAAAAGATGGTCAAGATAAATGAGACGAATAAACAAGTTATGAACTCTACTGAAAAACTAGAGGAGCTTCAGAATATACTTAAAAACCCAAAACAAAGAGGGGCCGTCGGTGAATATTATTTAGAAACAGTTTTAGGTAATGTCTTGCCTGAGAACTCATATGAGATGCAGTATGGATTTGAGGATGGCACAATTGTAGATGCGGTAGTAAAAACCAAGGATAAAATTGTTCCTGTCGACTCCAAATTTTCCTTAGAAAATTATAACCGTCTTATAAAATCAAATAATGATGAAGAAAGAGAAAAGCTTCAAAAGAAAGTTAGAAAAGATTTAAAAAAACGAATTAAAGAAACCTCTAAGTACATAAAACCAGAAGAAGGAACCACCGAGTTTGCTTTTATGTTCATTCCTTCTGAGGCTTTGTATTATGATCTTTTGGTGCATAAAGTAGGTACCATAGATGAGAGAGATTTAATAGAAGAAGCAACCGGTAAAAACAATGTTGTTATTGTCTCTCCCACCTCTTTTCTTGCATACCTTCAAACCGTTCTTCAAGGCTTAAGAGCGTTTCAAATTGAAGAATCGGCCAAAGATATTAAAAAATGGGTACGAGGCCTCAGCCGCCATCTCAAGGCCTTTGAAAAGAACATAGACAAGCTTGGTAAGCACCTAAGAACCGTTTTTAGGAGCTTTAATGATGCTAACAAAGAATTTAAGAAGATTGATAAGGATATAGATAGGATAACCGGGGAAAAGATGGGTACAGATATAGAGGAATTAGAAATACCTCAAGAAGATGAATAAAGAATTAGCTGATAAAAAATGGGAAAAACTTTTAGAGACTATCAAAGGATTTCAACATATTCCTTTTGTTGATTTTGTTTTTGTGGCTGGTTCCATGGCTACTGGTGATATTCATCAAGACTCTGATTTTGATGTTATTATAGGAACCAGGGAAAACAGAATTTTTACTGTCCGGCAGTTTTCGGCCGGTTTTTTTAGTTTAAGTGGCAAAAGAAGAACCAAAGAAGATAGTAAAAAAGAAGCTAAGGATAAACTTTGTTTAAATCATTTTGTTTCTCCTCAGGCGTACAAACTTGATCCTCCTTACAATGAATACTGGGTTTATCTTTATCAAAATCTTGTTCCTGTTTATGGTAGGAAGAAACATATTGAAGAGTTTTTAGAGGTTAATGATTGGGCAGGGAAAATAGATCTTGAATATAATCGGTTGATTGATAAAAATGATAGTTTCTGGAAAAGATTTTTAGAAAAACTCTTATCTAATAAATTTGGTGATTTAATTGAAAAGATTTTTAGAAAATATCAACTTAAAAGAATTAAGAGAAG
>DATGCT010000023.1:0-3249 GCA_035311565.1 Minisyncoccota bacterium
TGGGTTCGAATCCCACTCCCTCCGCACTTATTATGAGATATACTCATTTTATAATCCATTATGCCGAGATAGGCCTGAAAGGAAAGAACAGAGCCTTTTTTGAAAACAAACTTGAATCTAACATTGAAAAATCTCTTCAAAGAGAAGAGATAAACTTTTCTGATGTAAAAAGAATTACCGGCAGAATTATTATTAAAACAACTCAAAATACAGAGATTGATAAAGTAACAGAAGTGTTAAAAAACATTCCTGGGGTGGCTAATTTTTCTCCCGTTGTAAAAATAGAAACTGATCTAGAAAAAATAAAAGAAACAGCTTTAAAAATTGTTTCTGAGGAAGAATTTTCTTCGTTTGCGATAGATACAAGAAGATCGAATAAGAACTTTTCTAAAAGCTCTATGGAGATTAATGAAGAAGTAGGAGCCTTAGTGGTTGATAAAACTAAAAAAGATGTAGATTTAGAAGAACCAGACTTAACTATTCATATTGAGATTGCTCGTAAAAGTACCTTTCTTTATATTAAAAAATATGAAGGCAGAGGAGGTTTACCTGTCACTACAGGAGGAAAGGCCGTTACTTTATTATCCGGAGGAATCGATTCTCCTGTAGCTTCTTATTTTATTGCTAAAAGAGGTGTTAAAAATATTTTTGTTCATTTTCACTCTTACCCTTACACCAATCATTCTTCCATTGATAAGGCTAGGGAAGTGGTCTCTATTTTAAATAAGTTTCAGTATGATTCAAAACTTTATTTAGTCCCTTTTGCTGATATTCAAAAAGTTATCTTAGATAATACGCCTGAACCATTGAGAATTCTTTTGTACCGAAGATTTATGTTCCGTATTGCAGAAAAAATAGCTCAAAAAGAAAAAGCAGAGGTTCTAGCTACAGGGGAATCAATAGGCCAGGTGAGTTCCCAAACGTTAGAGAATATAAGGGCTGTTTCTGAATCAGTCCAGCTTCCAATATTAAGACCTTTAATAGGGATGGATAAGGTAGACATTATTGACATCGCTAAAGATATCGGAACCTACGAAATCTCTATTAAACCTTGTCAGGATTCTTGTACCTGGTTCATGCCTCAAAATCCAAGAACAAAGGCTAAAGTTTCTGAAGTAAAAAATGCTGAGAAAGATCTCAGCATTGATGATTTAGTAAAAGAAGGTTTAGACTCTACTGAAGAAGAGATAATCCAGTAGAAGGAGAACTTAAAATAAGAATCTCTGTTTCATGAATTCCAAACTCTTTCGCTTCTTGTTTTGAAGGCATCCAGATATCTACAAAGTTAGTCTTCCTATGATGCATCCTATCCTTAACTACAAATATCTTATCCCCGAATAGTTCTGGGATCTGAATAGTTGAGTTTAAAGGCAAAAAGTTTGTTGCTACGATACCTTCTCGCACTCTTTCTCCGGAAGCGGTGATAAACGGAGTACTGTCTGTTTCATCGGGTGAGCTGGAATAGGCAGTAAGCCATACCTCAGTTGATAAGACTTTAGGAGTTCTAGCTGTTTCTTTTTCCTCAACCTCTTTTTCATTGATGAAACTGTACCCTATATGAGGTAAAATAATACAGGAAAGGAGGGCTACTCCTAAAACAGCAATTATTGTTTTTATTTTTCTATGCATATATTTCTCAATTAAAAAATCCCTTACTTCGGGATTACCTTAATTATATCAAATTCTATAAGGATTATAACAAAGTAATACAATATGTCAATACATTATGTCAAGCCCTAAGAATATAAAAATAATATATAAAAATAGTAATTTTCTAGCTGTTAACAAGCCACCCGGCGTTCTTGTTCATCCTGCTAAACCTGATGATGAGGATAATACACTCACCGCCTGGCTTGTTAAAAATTTTCCTGAAACTAAAGAGGTTGGGGATAGACCAGACTGGCGCCCTGGGATTGTTCACAGACTAGACCGGGATACCTCAGGTATATTAATAATCGCTCGAACTCAAAAGTTTTTTGAGTACTTTAAAAATCTTCTAAAAGAAAGAAAAGTAGAAAAAACATACCTTGCTCTGTTGTGGGGGAAGATAGAGGAGGGGGGTAAGGTAGATAAACCTATTGGTTTAAAACCTAACACTACTCGTTGGTCTACAAGAGGGGATGATTTAAAGATGGTTAAAGAATCTCTTACCTTATACAAACCTTTAAAAGTTTTTCAAAAAGAAAATAAATACTTTACCTTAACCGAGCTTAAACCTAAAACAGGTCGAACTCATCAGTTAAGGGTTCATATGGCCAGCCTTCATAGATCAGTAGTAGGAGACAAAAGGTACGGCCGTAAGAATAATCCCTTGTCCCTTAATCGACAGTTCTTACACGCTCAATCAATAGAGTTTAAAACCATGAATGATCAAAGTTTTAAACTAGAAGCTCCTTTAACAGAAGACCTCCAAAAAGTTTTAAAATCATTGGAAAATTAAATTTTTCCCCTGTGGATAACTTTTCTTGACAATCTACAATAGGAGAGTAATATAGAAAGTGAGGTTTGAAGTGGTGATGGTTTTAGGCCGTGAGGTCTGACCCTTAATCGTTTATTCGATTAATAGCCGTTTCAATCCTCACTGAAGGACACCGCCTTGTGCGGTGTTCTTCATTTACCCCCCCCCTCTAAAGAAAACCCGGCTTTTTATAAGCCGGGTTTTTATTATTAAATTTGTTTTAAGAAGGTTCTAAAACGCAGAACCTTCTTATATTATGTTCCAGTAGGTATTTAATTCTTTCTGATTTCTGTCCTTGATTCTGATCGTATCCTTCCAGGTCTTTCTTTTCTATTCCCATGAGGCAAATATCTTGCTGGGCAACCTTTTCTGCTAATCTTTCAAGGAACTGGGTGTTATTTCCATCTAGTACCACTCCTATACAGTCACCGTCTCTTAAACCATCTACCAGTACCGGTACGTATATCCCGTCTGATTTCTTGAGTATTTGGTGTTCCGGGAAATGACTTAGAGATTCGTGTTCTCCTGCTGGTCCAAATTTTATAGCAAAATTTGTTTCAAGCCAGTCTTCTTCAGCTAATCCATTTTTCTTTTTTGAAAAATAAGTTAGGGAATAAATCACTTTTTCCCTTTGATGAACCGGGAAAGAATTAATTAAGTTGGTAGCTACTTTCATGGGGGTGAGGGTATTGTCTAAACCTACATAACGTTTTACATTCATAGCTCTCTCCTTATTTTTAATTGTTAATAACTATACATAATATAAGCAATAAACCTGTTATTTGTCAACG